>RECE01000322.1 GCA_007694165.1 Bacteroidota bacterium | reverse complement strand
CGGGGACTCCATTGTATTATGTTCTGGTGATAGTGAATCTGATACTGTTTGCTCTCACGATGGTGTTTTTTCACCGGCAGTTTGGTAATGGGAGGGGGCAGGAATTATTCACACCAGAAGAACCTGAACCAGTCGCTATGGAAGCCACTGAAATAAATTCCCTGGTGGGTGATGAAGTTGAAGAAGAAGAGGGGTTTTCTGTTTGAATGAAGCTAAAATAAAAGGCTTACATTATTATTTTATTCCGTCACATCCCTCACACACCTTACCGAAAGGCCATTGGACTTGTTCTGGTTTGTTATCTCCAACTGACCGCTGGAGGCTCGAACGGAAAAATCTTTGCCGAGTGAATAGCTCTCATTGGTCCACCAACGGCCACGCTCCCCGAGATTGAGAAAGTTTCCGTTGCCTGAACGATATCCTCCCGGCAGGGCTGAAAATCCAAAAAAATCAGTCCCATAGTGTGATTGGGCAGTATTCCATCGGGGATGATCTGAGGTTTCACAAACTCCTCCCAGAGGAGAATTTTCCTGCCGGCAAGATTTCAGAACGTTGCCGGTAAGTTTTTCTGTTTCTGATGCGAAATTAAAAATATTGTATTCAGCATGCAAGTAGTTCGACAGGTGGTGGAACATCTCCTCGAATCCAGGGGCACGCCATCCGACAGGGCAGAGTTTGTCAGTCAATACTGCATGCATATTATACAAAGCACCATAAAATTGTCCGTATTGGGTTTCATCATTTTCATACCAGCACCAGGCTGGAGAATCCAGATAATACCACCCCTGATTGGTTGTTACGTGAGGTATAGGAGTACCATGGTTAAACCTTTTCGTTCTCAGATTTTCTGCCATCCATTCTAATCCGCCCAGGGTAATGGTAGAATAAATGTTTCCATCAATATCCATGACCTCCCCGGGAGTACCATCTTCAACTGCAAGGGTTATGAACGAAACATGTTCAGTGTAAAATGTGTCTATGCTGTTAATTGCGTAAGCGCGTAAGCTGTAATGTTTGTAGGATGTAAGTCCGGAAACTTCAGTAGCAAACGAACTGTTTCCGGCTCCTTTGGAAATTCTTCCTGTGTGATCTTCAATCGTTGGATCCGGTGCATAGGCCCCTGCATTCCAGATAAAACCACGTTCCACAATACTGTCACCCCCGTCAGAAAATATATTAGAATGGGCAATGACACTAAAAAATGAGATATTTTCCACCATTAAATCTATTTCTATATTCCCATCATTTGCAGTGAAAGCAAATTCCTGACCATATCCGGTTTCAGAATGGTTGGTCGCGAAAGCCCTTACATAATAACTTATTTTGGGTTCCAGTCCGGTAATCTGACTAATGAACTCCCCGCTGCCGGCCCCTTCCTCAGTTATACCTTCATAATTGCTCATGCTCACTTTGCCGGATGTGTTCCAGATCATTCCCCTGCGGATGATTTCGGATCCGCCAGTATCGTCAATGTATCCGCCTGTTAATGCTTGACGAATGGTCACATCGGTAACCGGATACGTATAAACAACAGGAGGCTGCTTATCTTCCTTATTACAGGCTGCCAGAATTAGAATGGTACACAAGATGATGAAAAAAAGCCGTGTCATATTTTGGGGTTAGTTTTGTATTTGAAAGATTACACGTATAGTATCAAAGATAGCCCTTTAGTGAAAATCGGGTTCAAAAACCACATCTCTCATGCAGCGAACAGACATACCTGTTTTTTTTGAAGTAGCTTCCCTATAAACATCGGATTTAGTATAATGTAAAAACCGGAAATAGGCATTCTCTGATGTGGCAGTTGTGCTGGACCATAAAATACCTGCTAATCTTTCATGTTTATAGAAATCTGATTGGTAACCATAACCTCCTGCTGGATAAATCCGGAGTTCAAAGTGGTTCAGTCCTTTTACTTGTGACCAAGACCACTTCCCTCTGGAGCGCAAGTGAATACCTGCATTGGCTCCTCTCCAACCTGATTTTAACCATTCGGGATGTTCTACTCCGAATTGTGAGTCTGAAAACCCTTCTAGTTTCATCCAATCTTCGTCAGATGGTATGCGCCAGCCCTGAGGGCAAAGTCCCCGGCTGTTGTCTACCGCATACCAGTTGTAAAGCAAACCATATCTTTCTACAACTTCTTCATCCGTTGTGGCTCCGGAGATATAGTTATGGGGGTATATGCCATATACTCCCGTGTCTGGCTCGCTGTCAGATCCCATGTTTTCGAATGTAGGTAGGGAATCACCGTTGGTGTAGCGGGTCACACGCAGATTTTCCACCATCCATTCCTGGTTACCAATTAAAATGGTATGGTATAGATTGCCGTCAATATCCTTCACTTTGGGTTCATAATTGAGGGTGTGTAGTTCGGTAGTCGCACCAAAAACAGTGAACCTTTTGGTTTTTGCATATGCCCTAACCTGGTATTTGGTGTCGGGAAGCAGGCCCCTGTTCAGGGTTAGGGAGTAATTTTCGTATACTGATTCTGCAAAAGTGATGAAGTTTCCCGGCAGATAGATGTCTTTCTTTAATGTGTAAGCAAATCCATATTCAATGATGGAGTCTGTTCCCTTCTCAATTTTTCCGTAAAATGTAACAGAATTTGAAAGGCTGTCCGTTTTTACCTCAGTAGAAACCATAGGGTAAAAGCGGGGAGTCATTTCTGCTTCTTCCATGCAACCGTTGAGCATAAATGAAATAAAAATGAAGATGTAAATTGATTTTCTCATAGTTAAAAATTTATCCCTGTTAGAAGTTGAAAACCCGATCTGCCCAGCAGAATAGTTTTAGTTTTATTGCTCCCCATAGGGAGCATATTCAGGTATTGGACTTCAATGCTTATTCTGTTGCGGAAGTTGAGCCTGTATTCCATTCCTGCCCCGGCAGTAAATCCCACGAAAGGGTTAACTTCAGGAATGTTGTGTGGTACAAGATTGGTCGTAATTACTTCCTGTTCGAAATGGGTCTGAAAAACCCGGGTGTTGTTGTACAAATCGTGCCCAATGATTCCTCCGGCACTTACAAAGGGAGTGAGGGCATGGGTATGCAACCTGTATCGAATCATCAATGGGAGTTGCAGGTTGACGGAATTTGTCAATATATCCAGATCGGTGTCATCGTATCTGACAAAGCCGGACTCTGCATGCTCAGAAATGGTTAGTGCCATATACAGGCTTACTGCATTGCGGTAGAGAGGTTTGTCGATATAGGCCCCTACAACATACTGAGGATGGTAGCGGAAATTGAAGTTGCGAACAAGGGTTTCACTACTGTAACCTGGTACGCTGTGGACAAAACTTCCGTAACCGGCAATGATTCCATACCTGGTAACAGAGAAAGGGAGTGGGCTGCAGCTGCTGTATTTGTTGAAAAAACCGGCCAATGCCCTTTTGTTGTATCGGGCTATCCTCAGGTGTTGAGGTGTATGGGTGCAATTCTGCAGCTCGTTGGACAGGATTTCTTTGTAGGATTGTTTCCCATTGGTGGATAGGCGCCTGGGCAAAGCGGTCAACTCTTTCCCTTCTTCCTGAAAATAATATATCCGACCACCTTTGGCTCTGAAATAATAGAGAGATACATTGCCATCCACCAGCCTTTCAAGGAAAAACTTCCTTTGTTCTCCATTTTTTTCTATCTCTTTCGATACATATACCTTGCCCTGGGTTTTGTATTCAGATATCTCGTAAGGGGTAAATTCTAACTTTTGGTTGGGTTTTTCCACTATACAAACCCTTGCATTTAAAAAAGCTCCCTGATCAATGACTGTAACACCTACTACTACTGTGGAATCAGTTGAATAATAATCGCTTTGGGCAATGGATAACATTGCAGGAAACGCAATGAGCAGGGTAAGAATAATTCGTTTCATGCAGGGTGGCTTAAGTTATTGCAAACAAAAGGTGCAGTGTATTATATGTTAATTGTTTTACTTATTGCAAATATAGCATAAATTTCCTGTGCCATAGTAATGCATGACAATTAAACACAACAGGGAGTATGTTAAAATTGGGTCAGGTGCTATTGTATGACAATTTTGTGCACTTGTTTTGTTTGATTTCCCAGGCGAACTTTCATAATATATACTCCCGGATGAAGATGGTCAATAGTGAGTTTCATCACTTTGTTCTGGTGTCCGGCCTGCGAAACAACTACTTTCCCGGTAAGATTGAAAATGGAAACTTCTTCAATCGTGTAGTTGCTTCTCAGGTTGAGGATGTCTCGCGCGGGCAGGGGCCAAATCAATGTATTGTATTGTACAGGCTGATGGATAAAAGTGTCATCAGGCTCCATAAACAACTCTACCTGCGTGTCTTGATGCACATCTTCAATGGTGCCCGACTTTGGGAAAAAGCCTTCCTTTTCGGCTGTATAGGAGAGGGATTCTGCCACGGGTACATCCTCAAACATTGCCATGCCCTCTTCATTGGTCAAGGCTTCGCCGGCACTTTCCAGCATTACCTTAACTCCTTCCAATGGAATGGGTTCCAGCGCCGGATGTGCCTCAAAAATGTAAAAAGCAATGCTGACATACATCTGCGGAATGGTGATCTCCACTGAGTTGGACGGCTCCGACTCTCCATCCTGGTAAACAGCGGTAATGTACCAGGTATAAGACAGGAGCTGTTCGATGTCTTCATCAGTAAACTCTTCTTCAGAGACATCAGAGGCCAGCAAAACATCATTGCGGTATAGGTTGTAGTATAGAAATTCCTTTTCATCAGCGGGTGGCTCCCAGGTCAGCAAAACCTTATCTGTTTCAAACTCAGCCTGCAGGTTTTGGGGCGGATTCAGGACCGGTGTTTCTGCTGCTTCGGTGAAAAGTCCGTAAATGTCATTATATTGGTTGTTATTTCTGGAGTCCTGCCATACGGTAAGAAACTTTTCACCGTCGGAAGCAATGGAGGGGCTTTGCTGGTGGAAAGCATTGACACCTATGGGAAACTCATCTCCCGCAAAGGTTCCGTTGGGGTTGATGAGTCTGCCGTGTACTTCATACCAGATAGTGCTTTTGCCTGATTCCACTCCGGCAGCCTCAGATATGATTAACCTTTCTCCGGATGTCTGAACAAGCCCTTTGTTTAAGGTCTGCCGTTCCCATGCCACAAGAAACTGGTTTCCATTTGAGCCAATCCTGGGCCAGGACCTTTCTTCGTTTTCGGCGAGCACAGAAATTCCCAGGTTTTCACCCATCATTTCTCCCTGGGCATTAAAAATCTGTCCGTACACCCCGTTTTTGCTGCCATCGCGTCTGTCGGCCCAGGCTGCCATGTAGTAAGTTCCGTTGAAGGCTGCCTGTACAAGATACTGGTCGGTGGTGGCAGATTCGCTGATGGGGAAGTCATCTCCTGAGGGTTCACCATCTGTATCCAGAAACCATCCATACACCCTGCGGCTGCCGCTGCGGTTGTCATCCCACACCACAAGATAGTTTTCTCCATCGAAAAGGATATCGGGATAAATCTGCGAGTCATTGTCGCCAAGGCTTTCGGGTCGGATGGCAAAGTTGTTTCCTATTGTACCGCCTTCGGGTGATATAAACTGCCCCATGATGGTTGAACTCTGGGTAGGAGCACCCTGTTGCCAGATTACCAGGTATTTTTCACCATCAAAGGCAGATTTTAAAAAATTGGCTGCCAGGGTGTTATGGGTAGAAACTCTGAATGCATTGCCAAAGGGGGTTCCATCGTTGTTGATAAGGCGGGTATAAGCATCACGCTGGTAATCCCAGGGCCCACGCTGACGTGACCAGCTGAAGATAAACTGGTTGTCGCCGTATGCCAGATCATTCATTATGGACATGGCATTATGCGATGGGACAAGCTGGTAATCACTGGCGGAAACTTCCCCCTGGTTGCTGATGAAGCGTCCGTAAAATTCGTAACTTGTGCCCCCGCGTCTGTCAATATAGCCGGCGAAAAACTGTTCTCCGTTGTGGGTTGCTATAGCAGAGGTTTGACTGTAGGGCTCAGTGGCAATGGGAATTTCTTCTGCCGCCTGTGTAATAAAATGTGAAGCAATAAATAACAATAGTAAAATTGATTTTTTCATCTGAAAAGGTTTTGGTTAACAACTAAACGTTTAAGGCCTTTATGTTGGGAAACAATAACCGTATTTTCTGCAAGAAATCAATTACAATGCTACAAATATATTTAAAATGTTACTAAAATCAATGAGTTAGGTGGCTTTTTGTCAAAAAAAAGCCGGTCCTTATAAAGAACCGGCTTCGTGATATAATTGATAACTTAACAGTCTCGAAAGCTTTGCAATTAGTTTGGTGGTTAGTCCAGACTATTTGCTTTCATATTTCCTGCCATTGGCATAATAGCTTTTGGTAACCTGGCCTTTATCTTCCACTTCCATGGTTACACGGTAAATCATTTCGCCATTGGGGAGTGTTTTTCTTTCTGCACTCTCAAGGGTTACTTTCTTACCATCTTTTTCTGTGGCTTCTTTTACTGCTCTGGGAAGAGCATCCAGTTCAATGGATTGGAATTCATGCTCTTTTACATCCTGGGTTAGTTCTGAGGGATTTGAAAAGGCGTTGTTCGATACAGCAGAACTGTTTGCAGTAACTGCACTGCCGATAAATAATGTAAGTGCGAAAATTAAAATTGATTTAGTCATGATTTTGAGTTTTTAGGTTTAAAATATAAATTAATACCTAAAGCTATGAGAAAAACATGCCACTATTCCTGGTATAGCCCTGGCGAAGTTTGTAAGGTGTTGTTTGACAGAAGTGTAGGTGTTGTTTGGGATGGATTGTACAGTGTCGGTGCAGTGAGAAAGTTGGGAATAAACCTGCACAGTCTGTTAGATTATGTTTACGGAGTTGGTAAAGGGTATAAACTAAAAAAGTCCCGCATTGCTGCGGGACTTCTCCAGTTCTAAATGTTATGAAGTTATATCGGGTTACGACAATTTCACGTTCACTGCATTTAATCCTTTTTTACCATCTTGAAGGTCGAAAGTTACCTCGTCATTTTCTCTGATTTCGTCAATCAGACCTGTTGCATGTACGAAGTACTCTTTGTTGGTTCCTTCTTCTTTGATGAAACCAAATCCTTTGGTTTCGTTGAAAAATTTTACTATTCCGTTATTCATGATAATGTAATAAAAAATAAAAATTTGATTAATTCTCTGCAAAGATAATACAATTAGTTTATAAAACGCATTTATTTTCAGAAAAATGGAATTTATTGCCGGGGCTGGGTCTGCCAGAAAAAAATCCTACTATGTTGAATAGTACTTTCAAGATTGCAATTTTATTTCTTCAATACTATCTTTAAGAAACTCAAAAAGTGAAAATACTTCATTTTTCTTTTTGACCGGGATAAGGTTCTCTTCATCAATTTTGGAGGCAAAGGGTAATAAAAGGGTTTTCATTTTTGCAATAAACAGTGCTTGTCTTTCTGTGGAGGTTCTTCCATCTTTGGCCTGCATAGAGGCAATATCGTACAAATTGGCGATGCCATCGGCTACCTTGATGGCTTGCGGGAAAAGGTTCTGTGCATTGTCAGAAAAAGCGTGTAGCCGGTTATACAACTGCTTGTCTTTTTCTACAGAGTCTTTGATGTCGGGGCCGGAAACACTATACACATAATATGCAATGGAAGGCATCAGCCCATATAGTTCGTTGAGGGTTCTGGTTTTGTCCGGGGTATCTTCTACTGTATCGTGCAATATACCCGACAGGATTATTTCTTTGGGAAACCCCAGGCGGGCAAGAATAAAACCTGTACTGAGCGCATGGGCAAGGTAGGGGATGCCAGACTCACGGTATTCACCCAGGTGTCTGTGGGCTGCATAAAGAATGGTTCTTTCAAGCAGGTTTTTGTCATTTTTCAGAAAGTGGCTGTCAGGAAGATTTTTTTCGAAAAATCCTTTTTTGTTGGCCTTGAGCAAATGGTTCTTTGCCTCACCGATAAACCCGGAATGGGTCAGGTTGTCCTGGTGGGCCTTTACCATCTCATGCACCTGCTCCACTCCCTGCTCCAATGCCAGACTGGTGGCCAGTTGAAGAGATAGATTTTGAGATAGGTTATTTGAAAGCTTCATTGCCATAAACAATGATACAAAAAATTGTAAAAAGAATGGGCGCAAATCGTAATATTGTTTGATGATTATCCGCAACTATGCAAGTATAGTTTTTTGTTCTTTTATGTAGAGTCAAAATGGGGCTCAAAGCCCCCTTGTTTGTGGCAACATCTTTTCCGTTCCGCTTAACGGAACGACAATGGATACAGGGCATTGATCCAATTCATTGCCGTCAGTTTTAACTGACGGATTTGAAAGTCTGAAAGAACAGTGGGCTTCAGCCCCATTATTTTTTTATTATGGCAAGATTGCGGATAATAGGATACAAAGTGTTTTTCATCCACTCTTTGTATCTTTGAGCGCAGGTTGTTTTCCTGCACTCCATCTGTCTTTACAAAAAAAACTTGTCTGATGCTTATTCCCAGGGTATGAAAGAAATTCTTGCAGGGCGTTTCAACAAAGAAGAACTGGTAAAGCTGCTCAATGCCGACAGGGAAAAGTTTGATGAGACTTTACTCATTGCCCTTGAAAATAAACACCCTGTTTCCTGGAGAGCTGCCTGGATGTTGTATCACACCATGGAAGAAAAGGACCGCAGGCTGCAACCTTACCTGCCTCAGTTGATCAGGGCACTGAAAGGGAAAGGTGACGGACATCAGCGCGAATTGCTCAGGATTATCGGCTTGCTGGAAATTACCGAAGAATACGAGGGGATCCTCTTTGATGCATGCATGGAGATTTGGGAGCAGGTAGGCAAAATCCCATCTGTAAGAATCTTTGCCTTTCGCCTCATTGTGCAAATTGCCCGCAAATACCCTGAGTTGAAAAACGAAATCAGCTTCCTCACCCAGCCCCATTATACCGAAACCCTGAGCCCGGGAATCAAAAACTCTTTGCAAAAGCTGGTTTAAACGTTATGGCTCAGATTGCATCTTTGATTTGCCTTGACTATGGCACGTTTAGTATCAGGGTGCTCTTTTTTTGGATGCCGCATTGAACTCAATAAAAAAACTTTAGAGAAAGTCCGATTCTATTCCCTTTTACGGGTACATCATTCAGTGTGTAAAAGTTAAAAGGAAGATATTCTAATCCCATGTTTATCCTATCGGCTAAACGAATTTCCATGATTAGTTTAGCCCCAAAAGTTTTTTTAAAGCGGGTTACATTTCCATTGAGGTCCCTGATAGAATTGTTCGTCTCCAGTTGGCCTCCCCCGCCAGCAGTGAGTACTTTTGTTTGCCAGGTGAAGAGTATTTCCGAGAAATAACCTTTAGAATTTGCGTCACCGTCATAGCTGCCCTGGTAGCGAAAGCCTAAAGCCGTTCGAATTCCCATATCACTTGCAGCAAGTGGGATGCTGTAACCTATGGAAATGGCTGCACCACCTCCCGCACGATAATCGTCACCGCTGGGGTTGTTGGCCACCTTCTCCCCTCCGAACAACGAGCCCAGTCCAAAATAAAATCCGGTTTGTCTTCTGTATATTTCAGCATTGCCTGAGGATGCTACTTTGACAGATATACGAGGTGCCGCAGTGAATGTAATCCTGGCAATGGCAGGCTTTTTTCCGGAGGGAACAATTATAGGAACTGTGGGAGTGTAAACAGCTCTGCTTGTTTGGACTTCATAGGAATGATATAAGTTTTGCCCAACCAGTGAGGGGGCCGTAGTTATGAGGATGTATCGGGTTGTCTTGTCGTAGGCAATGTGTTGGGTGTGCTCCATGTTATCAAACCCGGTGCCTTCAATTTCCAGGGTGGGTGTTATTGTCTCCTGTACCTCAAACTTATCGGTGAGTTTGATAAAGATAGGGTAATACATTTTGGAATCGTACACATGAGTGGTGACTTCCATTCTGAGTTCATAAGTTTCCGGTACCGGAAGTTGCAACAAAAGAGAAAAAGTTTCCCCCAATCCAAAATCCATGGCAAAAGGGAAATCATTGATCATGCCCTGCTGGCCAAAGCGCAGCTGCACAGGAGCAATCTCTGCCAGGGCTTCGGGGTTGATTTGTATTTGGGTTACATGTAGAGTATCGGCAGGTGAGGTGGGCTCTGTTGATTGGGCATGGGCTGTAAACTGGCAAAAGCAGGCCATGAGCAAGAATGCAATGAGAATTTTATTTTTCATCTGTCTAAATTTGATTAAAGTTGCTAGATGGAACATCCAAAACTTCCTTTATTCGCTGATAACCAATAGGTTTTCCAAATAGTCATCCTCGTGTGTGTTTAAAAGTTAATCATGGATGTTTCATCTGTTTATAATTTTTTAACCTTTTGCTATTAAGGTGTATTTGCTTTTAATGAGAATTCAATAATGTCAGCGCTACGCGCCTTTGGGCTTTCGGGTTGCATTAGATTTCTACCATAAATTTAGCGCTACGCGCCTTTTTTGACTGGCTGCATTATCATTAGTCACCACATAATCATCCTGGTGTGTGTAAAATGTTTAATCATGGATATTTCATGGTTTCTTCTTGAATGTATCAGTAATAAATGAAGCAATAGT
>RECE01000193.1 GCA_007694165.1 Bacteroidota bacterium | reverse complement strand
CCTTGTCATTTCGACCGGAGGGAGAAATCTCGAAAGTTTTACCGGACACTACTGATTGTTTTTAATAAAATGACACTATACAAAGAACCCCGGAACATTCCCGGGGTTCAAAGTTATAGGTAATTAATGAAACTTGCATTGACACTATGCTCTCAAAAAACAATAAATATATCCGGTCATGCAAGTTTTATTCTATCAGCCAGGGATACCGGGTCTTGCTTCTATCCATTGCCTTCAGTTTTAACTGACGGATTAGAAAGTCTGAAAGAACAGGAGGCTTTAGCCTCATTATTAAATCAGGGCAAGATTACCACACAGGGAAGCATCAGACTCTTTCCAGCTCTACCGTAAAGTGCCTCATAATAGGAGCTTCAGAAGTAATTCTGAATCCCTTGGTTATGCTTTCCCTGCGATCCCAGATGTTTTTCAGGGCTGCAGCTATGTAGTCCATATGATTGTTGGTGTAAACCCTCCTGGGAAGTGCCAGCCTGAGGAGTTCCAGTTGTGGGTAACGGTTTTCGCGGGTCACCGGGTTTCTGTCGGCGAGCAATGTTCCGATTTCCACACCTCTCACCCCGCCTTCAATATAGAGCTCAATAGCCAGGGTTTGAGCCTGATATTCCTCTTTTGGCAGATTGGGAAGAAACTTTTTGGCATCCACGAATACTGCATGGCCACCGGTAGGCACCTGGATGGGAATGCCGGATTGGGTTAATTTTTCTCCCAGGTAAGCAACCTGTCCGATACGGGCCTCAAGATAATCAAATTCGGTACCTTCCATAAGACCCTGTGCCAGTGCACCCAAATCTCGTCCGGCAAGCCCTCCGTAGGTCAGATAGCCTTCGTACATGATGTTGAAAACGCTGGCTTTATCAAACAGCGACTTGTCGCGTAAGACAATAAACCCGCCGATATTTACAATGGCGTCCTTCTTGCTGCTCATGGTAGCACCTTCCACGTAAGAAAACATTTCCTTTACGATTTCCTTGATGGTTTTGTTTTCAAAACCTTGTTCGCGGGTTTTGATAAAATAGGCATTCTCGGCAAAACGAGCGGCATCAAATATGGGCATAACACCATATTTATGGCAAAGAGCCGATACTTCGCGGATATTTTCCATAGAAACGGGTTGCCCGCCTGAAGTATTGCATGTAACGGTGATGATGCACAAGGGGATTTTGTCTGAGGGGTATTTTTTGAAAACCTCCTCCAGCTTTTCAAGATCAATGTTTCCTTTGAACGGATGAAACTCCGATGTGTTGCAGGCCTCGTCAATGGTGCAGTCAATAGCACGGGCTTTGCGATACTCGATATGGCCTTTGGTAGTGTCGAAATGTGAGTTTCCCGGTACGATGTCTCCTTCTTTTATAAGAGCAGAAAACAAAACGTTTTCGGCAGCCCTTCCCTGGTGGGTAGGCAGAAAATGGGGCATGTCGAGCAATTGGGTAATCACGTTCTTCAACTTAAAAAAGCTGCTGGAACCTGCGTAGCTCTCATCGCCCAGCATAATTTCTGACCACTGGTACTGGCTCATGGCGCCGGTACCCGAATCGGTCAAAAGATCGATAAATACCTGTTCGCTTTTCAGGTTAAACAAATTGTACCTGGCTTCTTTGATCCATTGTTCCCTCTCCTGCCTGCTGCTGCGGTAAAGAGGTTCAATTACCTTCATTTTATAAGGTTCTGCATAGGGTAATTCCATAGCATTACTGTTTTGGGAGTAAAAAAAAGTTGTTAAGAAATTGGAGTGATTTGCCGGCAACAGGAAAATTGCCCGCTATGAAAGGGGATGATTTCTTAGTACGAGTCGCGTCGCTTTATATTCAAATAATTCAAACGTATTGAATTTAATAAATAGGAGTAAAGCATAGATAGTTAGCATTTTATCTCTTACAAAAATAATGAAAATTTACCATGCTACCATTAAACTCCTGGAGGGATTTTGTTTAGAAAAAGCCAAAAGTGTATTTTGGTGGTGAAAAATCAATATAATTCGACGAAAGGTTAAAAAAACCAAACATACTTTTTACGATGAAATTTATGCGTATTTTTACTTTTAAGAAACCTAAACTGTAAATCGGGGTCGGATGTGATTATCTTATGGGAAAGACGTTTTCCCCGACCATTTTCCCTGATAGCGCAGGTTTGAAATTTTAATTGTTTGTTTTGATTTCATTTTTTAATAATATGATGAACCTTCCAACCATCAGCTGTTTATATTGTTGTACTGTGATAAATAGTGCAACTGAATGGCTGTATTTTGTGCCTTAATTATTTCTATACCTGCAAACAAAATCACAACCCTTTCATTGCAAGCAGTGAAAGGGATTTTTTATGTTTAAATATTGACAAAATGGAAAACCACCGAAATTTTGCTGAAAAACTTTTTCGTGACAATACCGCTGAAGCGTGTTATATGCCCTGTAAATCCGACTCCAACAGGTTTGTTAATGATATCATACAATTGTTGTTTCCTCTCGATTTGCCGAACAATACAGACGAATACATATTGCGTTTCAGGGAGCTGGAGCTTTTGTTGCGAAAGCTGCTGTATAACCTGAAGGTTTTGCTTAAAGAATCACCTCAAACCATTGTTGACAACTTCTTTGATGCACTGCCGGAGATTTATGAGAACTTGCGCAAAGACGCCGAATCCATATACAAGTTCGACCCCGCAGCTGCCAGCATTCAGGAAGTGTTTCATGCGTATCCCGGATTTTATGCCATCACAGTCTACCGGCTATCCCATCAACTGGTATTGCAAAATGTTCCTGTTTTGCCCAGGGTGTTTTCTGAATACGCTCATGGCAGAACCGGAATTGATATCAATCCGGGTGCTGTAATCGGAAACAATTTTTTTATTGACCATGGCACGGGAGTAGTTATAGGAGAAACCACCCATATCGGCAATAACGTGAAGATTTATCAGGGGGTTACCCTGGGGGCGCTCACGGTAGAAAAATCGATGGCCGCCACCAAAAGGCATCCCACCATTGAAGACAATGTGATAATTTATGCCGGGAGCACTGTGCTGGGAGGCAAAACCATCATTGGTCACGATTCGATCATAGGAGGTAATGTATGGCTTACAGCAAGTGTACCTCCCAATTCGGTCGTTTATCACAAAAGTGAAGTAAAAATTCGTTCAGGAAAAAACTTTGGTGAGCCCCTGAACTTTGTTATTTAATATTTTCCAATTCCTAATCTAATGCTAACCCAACTTAATCATTTCCAAAATGAAAGCAAAAAATATCTTAGAACTAATTGGTAATACGCCCCATCTTCGCATCAACAATCTATTTTCTTCGGACTATGAGGTATGGATGAAGCTTGAAAAAAACAACCCCGGTGCCAGCATCAAAGATCGCATTGCCCTGTCAATGATTGAAGATGCAGAGCAAAGTGGCGCCCTAAAGCCGGGCGGAACCATTATAGAGCCTACCTCTGGAAATACAGGCATTGGTGTGGCGATGGTAGCAGCAGTGAAGGGTTACAAGGTGATCCTGGTGATGCCCGAGAGCATGTCGCTGGAAAGGCGCAGAATTATGAAAATATTCGGCGCACAATTTGAACTTACTCCCCGCGAAAAAGGGATGAAGGGAGCTATTGAAAAAGCCACTGAGCTGGTGAAAAACACACCGGGTTCATGGATGCCGCGCCAGTTTGAAAATCCTGCCAATCCTGAGGTTCACAGGAAAAAGACGGCCCGGGAAATCCTGGACGATTTTCCTGATGGACTGGATTATATGATAACCGGCGTGGGTACAGGTGGACACATCACCGGAGTTGCCCTGGAATTGAAAAAGAAGTTTCCGCAATTGAAGGTTTTTGCTGTGGAGCCTGCACTCTCTCCCGTTATCAGCGGAGGAGAGCCCGGACCGCACCCCTTGCAGGGAATTGGTGCCGGATTTATCCCTGATGTGCTCGACCGGTCGATTCTGGATGGGGTGGTTACGGTTACAAAGGAAGAAGCATTTGCTTTTACCCAGCAGGCTGCACTTAAAGAAGGCTTGTTTATTGGGGTTTCTTCAGGTGCATCGCTTGCTGCAGTGAGTAAAAAGCTGGGAGAAATTCCCAAAGGTGCACGTATCCTTACTTTCTGCTACGATACCGGCGAACGCTACCTGTCGGTAGAGGGCCTGTTTGAATAGAATTGTTGTTCACCTAAAATAATAAACTATGTACACAGCCATTGTTACTGGCGGAGCCCAGGGAATAGGCAAAGCCATCAGTCTGAAACTGATGCATGAAAATGTCTTTGTTTTTGTATTGGACAATGACAAGGAAGCGCTGGATGATTTTGACCGGGAAACCCCCGATCTGCAAATGAGTAAAACCATTTTGTGCGATGTTTCCAATGAAGAGCTGCTGTCAAAGACGCTCGAAAGCATTGTCAGCCAGCGCCCTGCATTGAAATACCTTGTCAATAATGCCGCCATATCGCAGTTCAAACCTCTGGAAGATCTTAGCCTTGAGGAATGGAATCATACCCTTGCGGTAAATCTTACCTCCCATTTCCTTACCTCCAAACAACTGGCACCGGGGTTGAAAAGAAACCAGGGGACCATTGTCAATATCTGCAGCACCCGGGCCTTTATGTCGGAGCCCGATAGCGAAGCCTATGCTGCTTCCAAGGGCGGGGTATTATCACTCACCCATGCATTGGCCATGAGCCTGCAGCCCTATGTAAGGGTCAATTGTATCAGTCCCGGCTGGATTGAAGTGGCTCCCTGGCAAAAGAAAAGCAGAAGAAAAAACCCTGTTTGGGCAGAAAAACATCATCTTCAGCACCCTGCCGGACGCATAGGAAAACCTGAAGACATCGCTGAGCTTTGCTGGTTCCTGCTTTCCGATAAATCTGGCTTTGTCACCGGGCAGAATTTCATGGTCGATGGCGGTATGACCCGTAAGATGATTTATGAAGGGGAGTAGTTTAAATCCCCCTCAGGCGTTTCACTTCATTGAAATGGTCGATGGATTGTTGTTCAAACCTCTCGCGTGAGGTTTTGCGGTACTCATCAAATTCATCCTGAAGTTCTTTCATTTCCCGCGTTTTTTGTCCTGCAATAAGATGGGCTCTTTTAAATAACACCACAATAACCAGCAAAACAATAGCCAGGCCAATGATGATAGACCAGAGCAACACGTTGTAAAAAGTTTTGGTCATGGGAATGCCAAGAAGGAAAAGGCTGTCGCGATCTCTGATGGCGGTATCACGCTCAGAAGCGGTAGTTTCCTGCAGAGCATTGAGGGAATCGATGCCGCTTTGCTGCTTTGCAATTTGCTGGTTGAGCTGTCTTATCTCTGCATAGGCACTGTTAAGAGAGTCGATAGAATTGCGTCTGATTTTGCGGAACATATCCTCTCTGATGGCCCGGAAATTATTGTATATATTGGTGCGTTCATGCAGGTATTCATATTGTTCGCTAAGGGTGCCTTCTTCCAGCACTTCCGGAAGAGTTTGAGCCCTCACCTCAGATACAGGAGTAATAATCAGTATACTTAATAAGGCAAGAAACGGAAAACTATTTTTCAGCAGTTTCATAAAACAAGTTTTAATAATTATAATACCAATGCGATTGACCGCATTTTTTGAATACATCCTGATCGTTTGTTGTTGAAAGGAACTCTTTCCTACAAAGTTAACAAAATTAATTCTCAATCAACAGTTGTCAATTAGCCTAACACACGGCTATTTTATCCTTGAATGTAAGGAGAGCATTTGGGAAATGTTTTTTATGCCAACTTTACTCAAAAGTGTCTTTGAAATAGTGCATTTTACGAAAAGCAGAGAATACATACAGGGTAAGCGAATAAGTGTTTGGGAATATTCATGCTTGCGGAATTTTGGTGGTGCTTTACATTCTGCTTTAATAAACTTTTTCTCACAATAAAATATTGTGTAGGTTTGTACAAAATTGATTGGCATGTCAGAAAAGAAGCAAACCCCTGAAAATAAAAAATTTGATAGTGCTTTGAAAGTCAACAAGGGAGTTGAGCGCCTCCCTGTGATCAATGAAAAAGCCATCCGTGCCATGCAGGCCCGAAAAAGCAACGAGTTGAGTGTGGATGATTATGTGAAGGGAATTGCCCAGGGAAACCGGACCATGCTCAGCAGGGCCATTACACTGGTAGAGAGTTCCTTGCCTGCACATTATGAAAAAGCTCAGCAAATCATTGAAAAATGTATTCCCTTGTCGTCCCGTTCTCTGAGAATTGGTATTACAGGCGTACCAGGGGTTGGGAAAAGCACTTTTATTGAAGCCTTTGGAATGCACCTGATCGAAAAGGGGCACAAAATTGCTGTGCTGGCTGTGGATCCCAGCAGCGAAATATCCAAAGGCAGCATCCTGGGCGACAAAACCCGCATGGAGTTGCTATCAACCCACGAACATGCCTTTATTCGACCCAGCCCCTCGGCTGGATCCCTGGGGGGTGTGGCCCGAAAAACCCGTGAGATCATTATCCTGTGCGAAGCCGCGGGGTATGACCGAATCCTGGTGGAAACCGTGGGGGTAGGGCAATCGGAAACAGCGGTCCACTCCATGGTAGATTTTTTCCTGCTCCTGATGCTGGCCGGCGCCGGCGATGAGCTGCAGGGTATAAAAAGAGGAATCATGGAGATGTGTGATGGAATGGTTATCAATAAAGCTGACGGTGACAACCTGATCAAGGCACAAAATGCAAGAGTGCAATATCAGAATGCCTTGCACCTCTTTCCCCCTCCGGCCTCCGGATGGCCTCCCGCGGTGGAAATATGCTCATCCCTGAAAAAAACAGGTATCGACACGGTGAACGACATGATCAATGCTTTTTTTGCTCATGTTAACCAAAGCGGATTCTTTCTGAAAAAGAGAAAAAGCCAGCAAAAGCATCAGATGTACGAATCCATTCAGCAATATTTATCGGATCATTTTTACCTTCATCCCGGAGTTGTTGATAAAACCCCCGCCACACTAAGGCTGATAGAGGAAAATAAGCTGACTCCTTATCAGGCAGCACAGATTTTGCTCGATACTTATTTCAATGACATTAAAAGGTGATTCCACTCCGAAAAGTAATGCTTCCACAGATTTACATAAATAACTTTTTGTTTGTTGAATTGTTATTTGACTGACCGGAATCAATGCCAATCCGATGCAGTATCTTTGCAATAACGGCAAATGGCACTTATGAAACAGAATGCAATATGTATAAAAACAATAATATAAATAACGCTATTTCAACAAAAAAACCTGGTGGTTCTGCCATCAGGTATCCCGGGTTGGCAAAGGCAAACATTTGTTTTGCTGTTGCAGGGCTTTGCTTTATGCTTTTTTTCCCGGTTTTTCCGGGTGCATTTGCCTCATTCCCTTCACAGGCTTACGGTCAGGAACTTAAACTGCAAAATTATAACACGGACAATGCACCTACTCTTCGCTGGATATACGGCATCAGCTTTGGTGGCTATTTTGCCCATCCCTCTACTGCCAGGTATTATGATGGGTCAGGAAATCACAGTAATGGAGAGCACACCGTTGAGTCGGCTCTTAACAGGTATTACAATCGCGACAGGCTGATTGCCAATGTGGAAGAGATCATCGAAACCTTTGAAATTGGAGACCTGCCGCAAAACATGCGCTACGATCCCGGGTTGCTCATAGGGTTTTTCGGTGGATTTTCATTCAACAGGAGTTTTGCTGTACTGGGAGAATTCAATTACACCAGGCTTACCGCTGCAGACAAATTTACCATCATTACAGATAAGTTCACTTCTACCTCTGAACCCTTTCGTTTGCTTTCTGATATTTACGGTGTGGAGGAGCGTATTGAGTTGCGGCTGGGGTTTCAATACACATTGTATACTTCCTCTTACATCCATCCGTTCATAGAAAGTGGTCTCAATATTACGGATACCAAAATCATAGAAAATCGGGTGAATGTTAGTGGTATACAATTCAACATAAGAGAAATAAGAAGTGAGATTTATGGTATCCGTGACTATGGCATGGGTTTCGGAATTTATACCGGGGCCGGACTCAATTTCGAAGTGAGTGACAGCTTCAGCTTTCGGCTGGGTGGGTCTGTGAGTCTTAGCCAGATTAACGTGGGGCTCAACAATGAAATTAAACCCCAGTACAATATCTTTTTAAGGCTCAATCTGCATGAAATACTCAGGGGTTCTTAACCCTGGTTTTTCTTCAGGTTTTGCGGCGAAAGGCTAAATTTTTCAGGGTGTTTGGCTTGTTTGTCTTTGTAAAAGTCCTGGATCTTCTTCAGGTCAGCATCATAATCACCCGTTGGATAAAGCATCAGACCCATGCCCCCGGTTTTGGTCTTATAATCCAGATAGCCACATATAATAGGAACCTTGGCTTGTTGTGCGACAAAATAAAATCCTTTTTTCCAGTTTTTTGCCAGTTTGCGGGTTCCTTCGGGCGCAATGAGCAGAAAAAAGGAATCTGACTCATTGATAAGAGCGGTAACCCGTTTTATGGTTCCCGTGCTAAAACCTCTGTCAATGGGAAAAGCACCCAGTGCTCTAAGTAAAACTCCAAGGGGGAAAAAGAATGCCTCCTTTTTTATCATCATCCGTGGCGTAATTCCCCATTTGGCAAATCCCAATCTTCCATACACAAAATCCCAGTTGCTGGTGTGGGGAGCCATGACAACCACAGCTTTGGATATGCCCTGAGGCATATCCTGGGTAACCTTCCAGCCCATAAGACCTAATATCCATATTGCAAGGCGGCGCATAATTTATCGTTTTTGGGAAAAATACTAGTAAGATGGCAAATTTAGTCCAAATTTTTTATTCATAAATATTACTTATCGTACAATTTTGAATTTTCAGCTTTGTAGTAATTTTTTATACTTTTGCAACACGTAATATTACAGAGAGTTAACTGTTTGTTTAATTTGCGGTTGTAGTAGCGATGACACAAAAAAGACCCCAAAATCCATGGCTTAGCAATCCTTTTGTTACCAGAGGTGAGAAGGAGACGATCCTGAAGCAGAAAGCCAAAGTAATCTGGATGACGGGCTTGTCGGGTTCGGGAAAGACTACACTGGCCATTGACATCGAAAAGCGGCTCGCAGAAAAAGGTATCCTCACTCAGGTGTTCGATGCTGATATCATAAGGGCTACTATCAACCGCGATCTGGACTTTAGTTTGGAGGGGAGGCTGCAAAACATTCACCGGGTAGCCCATCTTTCCAGGATTTTTCTGGAAGCAGGGATTGTGGTAATCAATTGTTTTATCTCTCCTACCCGCCATATCCGGCATCTGGCAAAGAAAATCATTGGACCGGAGGACTATATTGAGGTATTTGTCAATGCTCCTCTGGATCTGTGCGAAAAAAGAGATCCCAAGGGGCTTTATAAAAAGGCCAGAAACAATCAGTTACCCGATTTTACAGGAATTGATTCTCCTTATGAGCCTCCTGAAAAGCCGGATTTTGAGCTAAATACTGAAATTTTCAGTAAAAATGAACTGGTCAATCAATTTGTCGGATTTATTTTGCCGATAATTACTAACCAACAATCAACATAACAGAAAAATGCAATCCTATAATCTGAAGCATATAAAAGAGCTGGAAGCCGAATCCTTATTTGTGATTCGTGAGGTAGTGGCGCAATTTGAAAAACCGGTGCTGTTGTTTTCCGGGGGTAAAGATTCCATTGTTATGCTCCATATTGCCTACAAAGCTTTCTATCCTGCAGGTCTTCCTTTTCCGCTGCTGCATATTGACACCGGGCACAATTTTCCCGAAACCCTGCAGTATCGTGATGAACTGGTGGCCAGGCTAAAGGCCCGTCTGCTGGTGGGAAGTGTGCAGGAGTCTATTAATAATGGCAGGGTAGCAGAAGAGATCGGCATTAACGCAAGTCGTAATGTGCTGCAAACTGTTACACTGCTTGATGCCATGGAAGAGCACGATTTTGATGCAGCCATGGGAGGAGGAAGACGCGATGAAGAAAAGGCCCGGGCTAAAGAGCGGTTTTTCAGCCACCGTGATGAATTTGGACAGTGGGATCCCAAAAACCAGCGACCTGAGCTGTGGAACCTCTTCAACGGAAAAAAATACCAGGGTGAGCATTTCAGGGTATTCCCCCTGAGCAACTGGACAGAAATGGATGTGTGGCAGTATATATTGCTGGAAAACATCCCGATGCCGTCACTCTACTTCAGTCACTACCGCGAATGTGTAAATCGCAAAGGGGTATTGCTTGCCAGAAGTGAGTACCTTCAGCTTCAAAAAGGCGAAAAGTGGGAAAAAATGAAAATCCGGTTTCGTACCATTGGCGACATGAGCTGCACAGGTGCCGCTCTTTCTGGTGCCTCCAGTATTGAAGAAATAATCGAGGAGGTCGCGGCAGCCCGCCAGACTGAGCGGGGCACAAGGGCTGATGACAAGCGTTCTGAAACAGCCATGGAAGATCGCAAAAGAGAAGGGTATTTTTAATCCCTTCCTATGCGGGTTGTCTACTGTTATCCTTTGGCTTTTGTTCAACCCACCTGACCAGGCCGCCTGCATCAATAAATTGTGGGTGTGGTCTGCAGAAAATAACATAAAGTAAAAAACACGAGATATGAATAAGTTTAGCTCAAACGGCTACCTGGATATGGAGCTGCTCCGTTTTACCACTGCCGGAAGTGTAGATGATGGTAAAAGTACACTGATAGGCAGGCTGCTATACGACAGCAAATCTATTTTTGAAGATCAATACGAAGCCATCAGGCTTACCAGCGAGAGAAGGGGAGAAGAGTACGTCAATCTTGCCCTGCTTACCGATGGATTGAAAGCAGAGCGGGAGCAGGGAATAACCATTGATGTTGCGTACAGGTATTTTGCTACTCCCAAACGTAAATTTATCATTGCCGACACTCCCGGACATATACAGTATACACGTAATATGGTAACCGGAGCTTCTACTGCCAACCTTGCCATTATTTTGGTGGATGCCAGAAAAGGGGTGATAGAGCAGACACGCAGGCATGCTTTCATTGCTTCTTTGCTGGGTATCCCTCACATGGTAATGTGCATTAACAAGATGGACCTGGTGGATTATGATGAGGCTGTTTTTGAGCAAATCAAAAAACAGTTCCAGACTTTTGCTTCCAAACTCAATGTTAAGGATATTCAATTTATTCCCATAAGTGCCCTCAATGGTGATAATGTGGTAGATAAATCAGTCAACATGAATTGGTACGGAGGTCCCACCCTCATGTACCTGCTTGAGACCATACATATCGGCAGCGATTTAAACCTTGTGGATTGTCGCTTCCCTGTTCAGCTTGTTATCCGCCCTTATAACAACGACTTTCATGATTACCGCGCCTACGCAGGTAGGATTGCCGGTGGCATTTTTAAACCCGGCGACAAGGTGATGGTATTGCCTTCGGGTTTTACCACCCACATAAAATCCATTGAGGGGCCTGACGGACCGGTAAAGGAAGCATTTGCCCCCATGTCTGTCAGTATTCGCCTGGAAGATGAGCTTGACATTAGCCGCGGGGATATGATTTCAAGAGAGAACAATAAGCCTGAGGTTAGCCAGGATATTGATGTGATGGTGTGCTGGATGAATGCCAAAAAACTGCAGCTAAACGGAAAATACAGCATTAAACATACAACTCGGGATGCCAGGTGTGTCATCAAAAAAATTCATTATAAGATTGATGTCAACACTTTGCACCGGATTCAGGATGACAAGGAGATTGGAATAAATGACATTGGACGGATTTCTATACGTACCACTCAGCCTTTGTTTTTCGACAAATACCAGCTTAATCGCAATACGGGCAGCGTAATTTTTATTGATGAGGCCACCCATGAGACCCTGGGAGCAGGTATGATTATTTGAGGAATGACTTTGTAAGCAAGGGTATTCAAACCCCGTTTGCCTCAAAAAAGATTCAACAAGAAGCCCGGTGTTAATTGCAACACCGGGCTTCTTTCTTGTGAGTTTATTTTTGTCAGAAAATATCCTGGTCAAATATTCTTGAAGGGCTTCTTTCCCGCTGAATGTTGTCGCAGTTGGTTTCAAAAGGAATGGCTTGAAGGGGAGGCTCGAAGTCGCCCTGAGAAATCTCCAGCGATGGGTCTTCGTAAACCCTTTGCATAAAGAGCGCCCAGATGGGCAGCGCCATATTTGCACCCTGTCCCAGTGCAATGTTCCTGAATCTGATTCCCCTGTCTTCGGCTCCTACCCAAACTCCTGCAACCAGGTCGGGGGTAAGGCCGATAAACCATCCGTCGGAGTTGTTCTGTGTAGTTCCGGTTTTTCCTGCGATAGGATTGGTAAGATTATAGCGGAAACGCAATCTTTGCCCTGTTCCGCTTTCCACGACCCCTTTCATCAGTTCAAGCATCAGATAGGCTGTTTGCTCATTCATCGCTTCATTTTGATCGGGAATAAAAGATTCTATAAGGTTTCCGTTGTGGTCTTCGATGTGGGTTATAAAACTGGGTTTGATATAAATTCCTTTGTTGGCATAGGTAGTCATGGCCCCTACCATGTCGTAAACAGAAATATCGGGCGTGCCCAGGCTGATTGCAGGAACAGCATCCATGGGTACGTTGATGCCCATATTGTTGACCAGCCTGATGAGGGCATGGGGAGAATACCTTTTGATGAGGTATGCCGAGATGTAATTGACAGAGTTGGCCAGGGCCCACTTTAGGGTAACCATTTCTCCTTCTCTTCTGTCGGTGGAGTTTTTGGGTGTCCAGACGGAGCCATCAGCCAGCTCAAAGGAAACCGGGGTGTTGGGCACTTCCGTACAAGGTCCGTATTCTCCCTCCTGCATCGCAAGGGTGTAAAGAAAAGGTTTAAATGTAGAACCTACCTGTCTGCGGCTTTGTGTAACATGGTCGTATTTAAAATGCTTAAAATCTATACCCCCCACATAGGCTTTCACATGCCCGGTTTGAGGTTCTACTGCCATTACGCCGGTATTGAGAAAATGCTTGTAATACCTGATGGAATCCAGGGGTGTCATAATGGTATCTACTTCTCCCTTCCATGCGAATATTCTCATGGCAGTGGGGGTATTGAAGTTTTTCCTGATAGAGTCTTCAGAGACCTCCATTCGTCGCAGATACCTGTATCTGTCGGTGCGGCGCATGGAATTATTCATAAGCCTGCTGACTTCCTCCTGGGTCAGGTCGGTGCCAAAAGGAGCATGGGTAAACCCTTTCCAGTGGTTGAAAAACTCTTTTTGCAGATAGCCACCCATATGTTCTGCCACGGCGCCCTCAGCGTGTTTCTGCATCCGGCTGTCAACGGTGGTATATATTTTTAAACCGTCGCGATAAATGTTATAGTTGGTTCCGTCAGGTTTCATCCGGGTTTGCGACCACTGAACCAGCTGATGACGCAGTACTTCCCTGAAATAGGTTGCAAGACCTGTATTCTGGTCCTGGATCTGAAAGTGGGACATGTCAAGGGGTAATTCTCTGATGGAATCAAATTCAACGGGGGAAATGAAACCGTAGCGGGCCATCTGGCTCAGCACCACGTTCCTTCTCATGGTAGCTCTTTCAGGATTTCGCACCGGATGAAACCAGCTTGGGGCCTGCAACATTCCAATGAGCATGGCTGACTCTTCCACTTTGAGCGAATCAGGGGATGAGTTGAAATATGTTTTCGCCGCGGATTTTATTCCGAAAGCATGAGAGCCAAAATCTACCGTGTTCAGATACATGGCCATGATTTCGTTTTTTGTGTAATTGCGCTCCAGTTTGGTTGCGGTTACCCATTCTTTGAGTTTGATAATCACCAGTTGAGCCGTAGATGGTCTTTCCTGTCGTGGGAAAAGGTTTTTGGCCAGCTGTTGACTGATCGTACTCCCACCTCCCGCACTGCGTTTTCCTCCAATAATATTGCGAAATACTACCCTCATGATGCTGCGGACATCAACCCCTGAGTGATTGTGAAACCTGATGTCCTCAGTGGCAAGCAGCGCGTGCACTACGTTGGTGTGCAAATCATCAAACTCTACATTGGAGCGATTGTGGATGTAGTAGGTGCCCAGCAGCTCACCATCCGAAGAATAAATCTCACTGGCAAGGTTGCTCTTGGGATTCTCAAGCTCTTCAAAAGTGGGCATAAATCCCCACCAACCCAGCGATATGGTGCTAAAAACCAGAATCGCTATAATTACTGGTGCAAGCATTATCATCCAGAAAGCCTGGATGTACTTTCGGAAATCTTGTGTCTTTTTTTTTGTCATTCTGATTCAATTGATTTTCTTACTTTCTCAAACGAGAAATTCCTGTTCTTATTTTCTCTCAATTCGCATTCCTATATCGGTAATGCCTTTGAGATATTCTTCGCGCATAGCATGTTGAATGGTAAAGGTAAACTCTCCTTCAACAGGAAACCATACATCTTTTCGAAAATGAAAACTGTTGGACTTTATTTTTCCAAAACCTTCACCGGTCCACTTGCCTTGCCTGTCCGCCAGAATCATTTCGATAGTGTCCTGGTAATGGGAGCCGTCGGGAAATATTGTGTGGAAAAAAACGTAAAGATTACTGTAGGGGTATTCATTGTTATTTCTGACATTGAGAAAAACATCATATAGGCTGGTTGTATCGTTGATCTCTTTTTCAAACGTTATGACATCATTCATCTGCCAACCTTCTGCTGCAATTTTCTGGCTTTTTTCGAAAACAATCTGTGAATTACAACCCCATAGCATGAAGGCAAGGGGTATCAGAATAAAAAAACCGTGACTGGCTTTCTGCATTGTATCGTTTTTAAAGGGTTTGCATGGTTGAGGGCAGGAAATGCCCTGTTATTTCTTTCCGGGTCTTGGTTTTTTTCTTTTTCTTTTGGGTTTGGATGAAGCAGGAGTATCAAAACGTGTAAGGCTGTCTTCTTCATAGCCGGTATTCTGATTTCTTTCAGTTACTACTTCCGCAAAACCTTCTTCTTCCAATGCCTCCGGGGAAATGTTTTTTCGGTTCAGCTCAAGAATTTCCTTCACCCGATCGGCGGTTATGCAAATAAAATTGGATGGGTTGTCATGGTAGGTATAGTACATGAGGTTTCTGAGGATATCTGTTTTCTGATGATAGGCCTTCCCTTTCTTCGTTTGCAGTGCTGAAGATGTGTCCGGATGGTCCTTTAGTGTGTCAAGATAACAATCGTTCTCATAGTTGATGCAACATTTCAATTTGGAACACTGCCCGGCCAGCTTTTGCGGATTTAATGAAAGCTGCTGCGTACGTGCTGCATTGGTGGAAACCGATCTGAAATTGGTGAGCCAGGTAGAACAGCATAGTTCGCGTCCACATGAACCAATTCCGCCCAGGCGGCTGGCTTCCTGGCGCATGCCAATTTGCCGCATCTCAATGCGTACATTAAAGGTATCGGCAAGCACCTTAATAAGCTCCCTGAAATCTACCCTTTCATCAGCAGTGTAATAGAAAATGGCTTTTGTCTTGTCGCCCTGGTATTCCACATCACTTATTTTCATGTCCAGCTTAAGTGAGGAGGCGATTTCCCGTGAACCATACATGGTCGTTTTCTCAAGCTCTACAGCTGCCACCCACTTTTCTATGTCAGTAACCTTAGCCTTACGGTAAACCTTTTTGAATTCTGTTTTGTGGATATCAATTTTTTTGTTTTTCAACTGAAGTTTTACGATTTCACCGGCAATGGTAACAATGCCGATATCGTGACCGGGAGAAGCTTCCACCGCTACAATATCGCCCTCTTCCAGTTGCAAATCATCAGGAACCTGGAAGAAATCCTTCCTGCTGTTTTTAAACCGAACCTCCACCAATTCGCGGGTAGGGAAGTTTTTTGGGGGTTTTATATTGTCAATCCAGTTAAATACATTGAGCTTGGTGCAGGAATGTGCATGCAACTCTTCCTGCCTTGATGCATTGGGGCGGGGCGCACAGCGGCAGCCCCTTGATATGAAGTTGTTATTGTTATTTTCCAATTTGATCTTTTTTGATGTTTGTAAAAAAAAACGCTGCAATGCAGAGTGAGAGCCATCTGAACCTGGTGTTGCACTATTAATTATTTTTCCTGGGTTCAGTTGCCCGAAATATTTTATTATCAATTAATAGCAAATACAAAAGTAGTAAATTAATCACTTTTTTGCTGTCATAAAAATTCGGTACATTTTGAAAGACAAATCTGTAAAGAGAATCTTGGCATTTGCATTCCTTTCTATATGGTATATTGCTTTAGAAAACTCTTCTGTCATTTGCAGCGCAATATCTGGTTGCAATACTTTAGAAAACTTCTCAATAAACTGGTATGCCTCAGCAGGCGCTTTTACCAGGTTGTTGGCCTGATAATTCATCAGGGTACATTGCCTGAAAATTTCCAGTCCGTAATTCAGTAAAGACTTTTGTCGTTCTCTTCCCATTTTGGCAAGATCATCAACACCTTTGAGAATCTCTTTGAGGTCAAAACTGTATGAATTCCTCATCCAATTTCTCAGGAACCGGCCATAATTCTCTCTTGTATCGTCATTTTGACACAAGGCCAGTGCCTGGAAAAAATTGCCATCCGATAAGAAGGCGGCTTCTTCAGCAAGTTGAGGGTTGTAATTGTAAATATCCGAAAGACCGTGTTTTATCTCTTCGTCACTGAGGCGTGGTATCTTTACCAGCTGCGCGCGCGAAAGGATGGTGGGTAAAATTTGATCATGGGTTTCTGATACCAGGAGAAAAAGGGTTTTTGGTGGGGGTTCCTCAAGAATTTTCAGCAATTTGGGTGCAGCAGAATGAAAAAGCTTTTCAATCATCCAGATAATCACGATTTTGTATTCGCTTTCATAGGATTTATACCCCAAAACCCTGATGATTTCATTGCAATCGGCTGCATTGATAATACCCTGCTTGTTCTCTATTTCGATATGACTATACCATGAGTTTAGGCTTACATACTTTGAGTTTTCAAGAAAACTTCTCCATTCGGTAATATAGTCCTTGCTCATAAAAACCTTATCACCCTGCTTTTTGGAAGGGTTGGGGAAGAAAAAGTTAAGATCCGGATGGGCCAGTTTGTTGAATTTTACGCACGAACTGCACGTTCCGCATGCATCTTCGGCCCCCGGGTTTTTACAGCAAATATACCTTGAATAAGCAATAGCCATCGCAAGTTTTCCGCTGCCTTCCGGGCCTAAAAACAGCTGAGCATGGCTTATGCGGCCTTCTTTGATGTTGTTAATGAGCTTTTTTTTGATAGAATCCTGACCTGCAATATCCTTAAAAAACATGAGTTACTTTATTTGTAAGGCTCAAAAATACCAAGATTTAGCCTATCGCAGCAAATAAATACCAGAAATTGTCTTGTTTACAACTCAAATAAAGCGTTAAAAAAAAACAAATGACGCCATTGCGTAAAAATACGCTTGATTTTGTTAGAATTTCAATCGTTTGCGAAGACATTTTGAAGAAAGTTGTTAACAACTTTGCTCTTTTGAAGCCCTTAATTGATGGGTGATGCGTAGTTTTTAACTGCCGTGTGTTGGTAAAAAAAGGGTGTTGGTATAAGAAAATAACAAATTTATCAGTACATTTGCAAAGTGTGAAGGATCAAAAAACAAGACAGTTTTGCAAGTAAAAAAATAGTGTACCTTTGCAGGCTGATTTGCTTTCGCAAAATTTAGAAATTATGAGACAACAAAAAATTGTTAAACTTCTGCTGGTTGTCGCAGTTCCCCTCCTCATTTTTGCCGGCTTGATATTTACGAACAGGTCTGTATCTGTGGAGGAAGCGATTGAGCAGGAAGAAGTAGTAAACAACAATGACTTGCCTGCCATTCTCGAGAGAGGTGTGATTAAGGCAACCACGGATTATAACTCGACCAACTATTTCGTTTACCGTGGACAACCGATGGGCTTTCATCTTGAATTGCTGAAAATGTTTGCCCAGCATATTGGAGTAGAACTTGAGATTTTCGTTACCAATGATTTGAACGAAAATTTTGAATGCCTCATGTCCGAAGGTGATTGCAATATTATTGCCATGGACCTTACTGTTACACGCAGTCGTCGTGAAACACTTTCCTTTACTGAACCCCACAGCCAGACCAGGCAGGTGCTGATTCAGCGTCGTCCCGAAAGCTGGTATCACATGCGTTCTTCCGAAATTGAAGATTACCTTATCAGGAACCAGCTGGATATTGCAGGCAAAACCGTTCATGTGCACCGGAATTCTGCCCATAAAGTGCGTTTGAGAAACCTTATGGAAGAAATTGGTGATACCATTTATATCGTTGAAACGGACTATGAACCTGAAATGCTCATAGAGAAGGTTGCCAACGGTGAAATTGAGTATACTGTAAGCGACGAGCATGTGGCACAGGTTAATCAAACCTACTATCCCAATATTGATATTCATACTCCTTTGAGTTTTACCCAGAATCTCTCATGGGCTGTGCGCCACGACACTCCTTTGCTTAAAGCTGCTATTGATGAGTGGATGAGCGATTTCAAGCAAACACGGCAGTATTCCAACCTGTACAATCGCTATTTCCATAATCCAAGAAGCTCTATGATGGCCAAAAGTCCTTATCACTCTTTGGGTGGAGGACGAATTTCGGTTTATGATGACTACTTCAAACGATTCTCTGAAATCGTAGGTTGGGACTGGCGACTCATTGCATCACTGGCCTTCCAGGAATCACGCTTCAATCATGACGCAGTTTCATGGGCAGGTGCTTTTGGGATTATGCAGTTGATGCCCAACACAGCATCTATGTACAATGTGAATCAAACCTCCACTCCCATTGAAAATATTGTTGCCGGAGTTAAATATCTTGACTGGATTGATCAACGCCTGAGGGATGTTATTACCGATGACGAAGAGCGGATCAAATTTATTCTTGCATCCTATAACGTTGGCTTGGGCCATGTGCTTGATGCACGCCGGCTTGCTGAGAAATACGGTAAAGATCCCAACCTGTGGAAAGACAATGTGGATTATTTCGTGCTCAATAAGTCCAAGCCCAAGTATTACCTCGATCCGGTTGTAAGACACGGCTATGCAAGAGGTTCTGAACCCTATCATTATGTTTATGAAATCCTTGAGCGTTATGAGCATTATCTTAATGCCGTTGGAAGCTAAGAGGACATAAAGAAAAAATAATAAAAAGGGCGCTGATTTGATTCAGCGCCCTTTTTTTCTAAGATTTCAAGACTTCCATTAATGGGCTTCCAGCCAGTTGTTCCCTGTATTCATGTCGATTTCCAGGTCTACTTCAAGTTTCATGGCGTTCTTCATGTTTTCAGCCACAATTTTTTTCAGCGCCTCCAGTTCGTCTTTTCGTGCGTCAAAAACCAATTCATCATGCACCTGCAGTATCAGTTTTGACTGCAGTTTTTGTGCTTGCATGTCACGGTAAATGTTTATCATAGCCAGCTTGATCATGTCGGCAGCAGAACCCTGAATGGGCGAGTTGATGGCATTGCGCTCGGCATACCCCCTGACTGCAGCATTACCGCTGTTGATATCGTTGAGATACCTGCGGCGTTTCATGATGGTTTCCACATAGCCATGCTCACGGGCAAAAGCAATGGTTTCATCCATGTACTTTTTAATACCGGGATATTCTTTGAAGTAGTTTTTTATGATATCAGCCGATTCATCCCTGGGGATATTCAGCCTTTCTGAGAGCCCAAAGGCAGAAATGCCGTATACAATCCCAAAGTTTACCGTTTTTGCTTTGCGGCGCATCTCGCGATCTACATCCTCAAGGGCTACCCCGAAAACTTTGGCTGCAGTAGCAGAATGGATGTCATGCCCTTTTTTGAAAGCATCTATCATGGCTTCATCCCCGCTAAGTGAAGCAATAATCCTTAGCTCAATCTGGGAATAGTCGGCCGCCAAAAGGATGTGCTCACTGTCAGCCGGCACGAAGGCCTTTCTGATTTCGCGCCCCTGTTCTGTTCGGATGGGAATGTTCTGTAAGTTGGGATTGTTGGAAGACAACCTGCCAGTGGCAGCAACCGTTTGGTTAAAACTGGCATGCAGTCTGCCGGTTTTTTCGCTGATAAGCTTGGGGAATGAATCAACATAAGTTGACTTAAGCTTGGTTAACGAACGGTAATCCAGTATTTTCTGTACAATTTCGTGTTTGGACACAAGTTTGGAAAGTACATCCTCCCCGGTGCTGTATTGTTTGGTTTTGGTCTTCTTTGCTTTGGCTACAATCTTCAACCTGTCAAACAGCACATCTCCCAGTTGTTTGGGTGAGCCGATGTTGAACTTAAAATCTGCCAGTTCGTATATCTCTTTTTCGATGCGTTCAATATCGGTCTCCAGTTTTATGGAGAACTCTTTCAGTGCTTCGGTGTCCAGCTTAACTCCATGGCTCTCCATGTTTGCCAGCACATAAATCAAGGGAGTTTCCAACTGGTGAAACAGTTGGGTAAGCCCGGATTTTTCCAGTTCGGGTTCAAAAACCTCCCGGAGCTTTTGCGTTACATGCGCATCTTCGCAGGCATAGGCTGTTAGAGTCTCAGCAGGCACATCGCGCATGCTTTTCTGGTTTTTCCCTTTTTTTCCTATCAGAGCCTCAATGCTCAATGGTTTATAATTGAGATATGTTTCGGAAAGGATATCCATATTATGACGCATGTCGGGCTGCAAGAGGTAATGAGCAAGCATGGTGTCAAAAAGTTTTCCCTGTACCTGTATGCCATAGTTTTTCAAAACCCCGATATCGTATTTCAGGTTTTGGCCGGTCTTTTCAATTTTCTCATTCTCAAAAATTTCTTTGAAAAGCTCAGCCCTTTTCGCTGCATCGTCCTGCTTTTCGGAAAATGGAACAAACCATGCTTTCCCCGGCTCAATGCAGAAGGCAATCCCCACGAGTTGTGCTTCATTTATCTCCAGGGAGGTAGTTTCTGTATCGAAGCAAAACGAAGCTGATGCGCTCAATTCATTGATGAGTTTTTTGATTTCCTCATCGGTATCTATGGTGATGAATTGATTTTCTTCCATAAGCTCTGCCACTTTCTTTTTCGCCAGTTCTGTGGGGTCTTCCATGGCATCAGTGCCGGCAAAAAGATCCATCTGCCCCTGCATCTGTGCCTTTGAAGGCATTGCCTTGGGTGCTTCTTCTCTGATGTGTTCAAAAACACGTTTGGCATACGTGCGAAATTCCAGCTCATCAAAAAGAGGTATCAGTATGTCAGGATTGGGGTCGCTGATTTTAAACAGTTCCTCATTCCATTCCACGGGCACATCCAGAATAATGGTGGCCAGGGATTTTGACATTAGTGCCTGCTGAGCATATTCTTTCAAAGATTCGCGACTTCGTTTTTCGGCAACGTCATCAACATTCTGAAGGATATTTTCGATGGAACCAAATTCTGCAATCAGCTTTTTGGCCTTTTTTTCTCCGATACCGGGAACTCCGGGGATATTGTCCGATGCATCGCCCCAAAGACCCAGGATGTCTATGACCTGTTCGGGTTTTTGGATGCTAAACTTTTCGCACACCTCTTTTACACCCCATATTTCCGCATCGTTGCCCATACGGGCGGGCTTGTACATGAAGATGTTTTCGGAAACCAACTGACCAAAGTCTTTGTCGGGAGTCATCATGAAAACAGTAAATCCATCTTTTTCTGCCTCTTTGGCAATGGTGCCAATAATATCGTCTGCCTCATAGCCTGCCAGTTCAAGAATGGGGATGTTAAATCCTTCAATGAGCTTTTTAATGTACGGAATGGAGTTAACGATGTCTTCCGGTGTATCCTCCCTGTTGGCTTTGTAGGCGCTGTAGTCGGTTTGCCGCTGTGTGGGGGCAAATGCATCAAATGCCACGGCAATATGGGTGGGCGATTCTTTTTTTATCACTTCCAGCAGTGAATTGGCAAAGCCCAGCATAGCTGAAGTATTCAGTCCTTTCGAATTGACGCGGGGGTTGCGGTTAAGCGCAAAATAAGCCCTGTAGATAAGGGCCATGGCATCCAGTAAAAAAAGTTTTTTCGTTTTATCTGACATATACTTGTTTGTTTATTTGGAATCCAAAGATAGCTCTAATGGCTGACAAGAAAAAAACACATTTTTATAAATCTGTCCTGCTGCCGGTTGAATCCTCTAAAATCAAAATGCCGGAAACAGCATGAAAGCTGAATCCGGCATTGTTGAGCGCTGAGCTATTTGATGCTTAACCGGGATGACTATTCTTCCCAGTCAAAAGAAATGATTCCTTCGGTGTTGAATTTTGTGTTTGGAAGCTGTTCAGGATTGTCTTTCAGTACAAATATTACATCGTTGAAATCCTTGTCGCCTCCAGGCAAGCGGATGTCTTCGAAGCCAAGTACAAGGTCCTGGCAGCCATTTTCAATGAAAAGCACGTGTTGTTGCGTGTTGTTGGGGTTAAACTGAATATCGGTATAATGAGTGTATACGCCATTTACCATTTCTCCATTGCCCCAGCCTTGTGCTACAAGATAAAACCCGATAACCGTATTGGCAGGGAATGGCGCACTGCCAAGCTGAACCATGTCTCCTGGTTCAAGGCCTCCTCCGCTTCCAACCATGCTGGTATTTGGGAAAACCACATGTTTTTCCAAATCAGCAACGCTGGCAGGAGGATTGTTAGCAGGATAGTAATAATAGCCCAATGTATTTTTCCAGCCTGCACCTTCCCAAACAAATTTCAGATACACATCGGTTTCCTCTTCTGTGGTTATGTTGAGCACTGCTCCTGCTTCAAAAAGGTGCGGGTGGTTGTTCATGGCATTTTGCGTTTCAGGGAAAAGCAGGGTTATGGCATCCATGAGTGTGGGGCAGGGCTCCGAAGGGATAACATCGTCGGGCACACCTTCATCAATGCTTATGGCAAGTATTTTTAACCCACCCAGTCCACTGGCAACAAAAACCAGGCTGTCTCTCGACTGAACAAAATTGGAGGATTGCATGTCAGAAAAAACCATTGTGCCCATTATGATAACCTCATCCTCAAGTTCTCCAATCATTTCCCCTACACTAATGCCCGATTCTCCATTGGCAAAAAATACCAGGTTGTAGTTTACAGAAACACTGTTGGTGACATGATTTTCATCCAGTGCACCATCAGGAGTTTCCGGCTTGGGTATGTGTTGTTTCAATGTTCCGTTGGTTTCATAAACCTTCATGCCGCCTTCGTTGAGAGCAGCAAAAATATACTGCTCTGTGGCGCAAATCTGCGATTTTGAGTGGGGTATATTGGCACCACCTGTTTCAAATGATTCTATAAAGGTTGCCGTATTTTTGTCAAACACGTTTAATGTGCCGGGCTGTCCGGAAAGGACAAAAGCGTTGGCCGAATTGAATGCAACCGAACGTGCATCGCTTACCGGCACCCTGGCTATTTCATTGTATTCTCTGTCAAATACACTGTAATCTCCCTGGTCTCCGCTGGTAATCATGATCCGGTCGGCACTGACCTTGATACTGTTGGCCGAGAAAGAGCGAATATCAATAATGGTGTCCACTGCTTCAATCTGCATTTGTCCGTTGAGGCTTATCACCTGCAGAAATGCCGGGCCATCCATCTCAAACTCTTCAAACTTTTCCATGGCACCAACGATAAAAATTTTACCGTTATCATAATCCACAGAATTGATATCAGCATCAGGGAAAATAGCCTGGGAAATGATTTGTGGATTTGTAATACTGGTAATGTCAAATACCTCAACGGCACCTCCATGAATACTGCCTCGGGTGTTGTAAGAAACAAAAGCAAAATTGTCATGTATGGCTACATGAGTGGCCATTACATATGCATCATTGACCTGGGGAGGGTCTACATCAGCCTTGAGTTTAAAGGCATAGTTACTGGTGTAGTCCACCGTTTCTGATTCGCCACTTTTCAGTCCAATAGTATTGTTGGTCCTGTCGATGGAAACGAGTTCATCGCGAAGCGTCAACCTTTTATTCAAAACAGCAACATTGTTATTGATAATAATGTTTTGAATTTCAATAAGATCAACCGGGTCCGGAGTTTCATAGTTGTCTTTCTGGCAGGCCGTAATAAGAAGTATGGCCAGTAAAAAAGTTAGGAATCCGTAAGTAGTTTGAGGGTGTTTCATAATTTTAAAGTATTTGAAATTGTTGTTTTGCGATGGTTGTTTTTATTTTTGTGATTCGTATAAAGCAAAAATGCTTAGTGCTTGATTGTGTATTGTTGTTATTAAAAATGACTGCCAAAGCATTGGAGTTTTGTTTATCATCCTTTACTATGAGGAATAAATTTGCATTTAAGATCCACTGCCTTGTTTTTTTGCCATCTTTTGATGGTAGTTTTGCTGAATAATCCGGTGTGTGAGCCGCTAAGTCTTCGAATAACAAAGATAAATCAGTGATTGCCATCTTTAAGGGAGTGATTTTGCTCGTTTTCAACACGTAGTTTCTACGGGTAAAGACAACACAAAGGGCGCGTTATTAGCCTTGAAGTAATGCTTTTTTACTATCATTGCATAAAAAAACACTTGCTTATGGATTTTAAAGAACTCGTGGTTCAGCGTGAAAGCACCCGCAAATACCTGGACAAACCCGTAGAACAGGAAAAGATTGAGACCATCATGGAAGCCTGCCGTCTGGCGCCGTCGGCCTGCAATTCGCAGCCCTGGCGTTTTGTTGTGGCTGCCGACCCCCAGGTGAAAGACCCACTGGCGGCTAGCAGTTACGGTCCCTTGTTGCGGTTTAACAAATTTGCACGTGAAGCGCCCGTTATTGTTGCCATTATTGCAGAAAAGCCTAACTGGCTTGCGCGAATAGGAGGAAATGTGAAGGACAAGGATTTTTATTTGATGGACATTGGTATTGTAGCAGAACACTTTTGCCTGCAGGCAGCAGATCTGGGGCTGGGCAGTTGTATGCTGGGATGGTTTGACGAACCGGCTGCCAGGAAAATCCTTAATGTGCCCGATAACAAAAGGATCCTGCTGCTCATTACCCTTGGGTATCCGGCAAAGGAAAATCGCAGAAAAATCAGGAAGTCATCAGAGGAATTGTGGTCCATGAACAGCTACTAAAATGCGACTGTGTCAGAAGGCTGTAGGTTCTGTAACTTGTCTCTTTTGCAATTCGTTGTAAATATTTCTGTTGCCATTGCTGCAACCTTTGCAATACTGTTCTTGTAAATACCCTTTTTTAGTATATTTACCGGCACAAAATTTTTTATCAATCCACAAAATATATTATATGTCAACTTTGAAAAAACTTTTATTTATGGCATTTGTACTTGCCCTTGCAGCCTGTGGCAATGAAAAGAAACAAACTACTGACGGGTTTATCTCCGACAGGATGATAGAGCAAACCATTGACGAACTTTTGGCACAGCATGGCGATGACCGGGTTGCCTGGATAAGAAAAGGGGTGCCACAAGTGGCGGCACTTTGGACACAGAAAGATGGCTCCAGCGATGAATTCAAGGCTTTTTGCCTGGAGCACTTCATCAATGATGCGGAGGGGCGTGATAAGCTTTTTCAGTCTTTGTCGCGCAATTTTGAAGCCATATGGGGCCATGGCAACCAGGTTACCATTGAGCTGAACAAGCCTCTGAATCTTGACTGGGGCCCGCTACAACCTGTAGATCTGCTCTTTGCAGGATATTCGGCAGGAGCACATTTCTATGATGATTTTTTCCAAAATAGAATAGCGTTTATTACTATTCTTAACTTTCCTTTCTGGTCACTGGAAGAAAAGTCTTCGATGGCTGAAAGCTGGACCCGCAAAGAGTGGGCTTATGCCCGCATGGGTGATGTTTTTATCTCCAGGGTACCGGCCAGGGTAAGCCAGGAAATATCCAGAATATCAACCGAAAGCGACAGCTATATTTCCGATTACAATATCCGGATGGATCAGCTGCGCGACAATGACAACCAGAAGCTTTTTCCTGATGGCATGAGCCTGATTACGCACTGGGGGCTACGCGATGAAATAAAATCCAATTATGGTATGGAAGATGCGCTTCCCAAACAGGAAATGATTTACCAGGTGATGCTTCGTATTATTCAGCAGGATATCCCCCAAATGGTAATCAATAACCCTGAAGTGCAGTGGAATCCTTATGAGAATATTGTTACCCGCGATGGACAAACACAGGACTTTGAAAGGGAGCCTGATACACGATACCAGCAGTTGCTCAACAATTTTAATGCTCACAAAGCATCGGATAATTACAACCCCAACTATCCCACGTATATTCAAAGAGCATTTGACAGTGGCCTTGAGTTGTCTCAAAAGGAGGTTGAGGAGTTGTTTGTCGAGCTGGTAAGCTCCCCTTTATTGAAAGAGGTAGGTGCCTTGATTAGCCAGAGGCTGGGTCGGGATTTGCAACCTTATGATATATGGTACGATGGATTCAAGGCCAGAAGTTCCATTTCTGAGGAGTATCTTGATGAGCTGACACGTGGTTTGTATCCTGATGCGGCAGCGCTGGAGCGTGACTTGCCCAGTATCCTTGTAAAACTGGGTTATAGTCGTCAGCGTGCCGAATATATCTCATCAAAAATTACCGTGGAAGCCTCCCGTGGTGCAGGCCATGCATGGCCGGCCATGATGCGTTCGCAGCAATCGCGCCTGCGCACACGAATTCCTGAATCTGGCATGGATTACAAAGGATACAATATTGCTATTCATGAGTTGGGGCATAATGTGGAGCAAACCATCAGTCTGTATGATGTTGACTTTTATATGATGCGGGGAGTACCCAATACTGCTTTTACCGAAGCCCTTGCATTTATTTATCAGACCCGTGATTTGAAGTTGCTCAATATCAATGTTGACGAACCCAATGTTGAATACCTCAACACCCTGGACAAATTCTGGGGCAGCTACGAAATTATGGGTGTTTCGCTCGTGGATATGGCTGTATGGAACTGGTTGTATGCCAATCCTAATGCCACTGCACAGCAGTTGCGGGATGAAACCATCAGTATCGCCAAAGAAGTCTGGAATCAATACTTTGCCCCGGTTTTTGGCATCGAAGATCAACCCATCCTGGCCATATACTCGCATATGATAAGCTACCCCTTGTACTTGTCAGCATATCCGCTGGGCCGTTTGATAGAGTTTCAGATAGAGCAGCGCGTGCAAGGCAAAAACCTGGCAGATGAATCGGACCGGATGTTTACTGCAGGCTCCCTGATTCCGCAGGAATGGATGCGCAACGCCGTGGGTCAACCCATTTCAAATCAACCATTGCTCAATGCAGTGGAGGAGGCCCTGAGAAATTTGTAGTGCCACTAAGCAATAGCCAGAATGCTGTTGCTGAAAGATTAAAAGAAAACCCCGATAGTTATCTTACAACTGTCGGGGTTGTTTTTTTGCAACGTAGGGTTTTTGGCCGCGCAGGGAGCCGCCATGTGTATTGATGTTCCTTATTCCAGGATTATTTTCTCTACAATGGGCGGAAAATGCCTGTATTCGAGTTCGTGGATTCTTTTTGCCAGGCTCTGTGGGGTGTCATCTGACAATACCGGGCATTCGGCCTGGAAGATGATATCTCCCTGGTCATACTTTTCGTTGACATAATGAATGGTGATGCCTGATTTCTTTTCTCCCGATTTGATAACTGCCTCGTGCACATGGTCGCCATACATCCCCTTCCCTCCAAAATGGGGCAGCAATGCAGGATGAATATTGACAATTCTTTTTTCAAATTGCCGGGTGAGCCATTGGGGAATCAACAGGAGGTACCCTGCAAGGACAATAAAATGAATATCAAACTGCCGCATAAGCTCCATGACCCTTTCTTCTGAGTTGCGAAAAGATTTATCCATTACCACGGCAGGTACATTCTCCTTCTCAGCTCTTTTAAGGGCATAGGCATCGGGATTGTTGCTCACTACCACGGCAACCTCTATGAAATCGTGTCCTTTAAAATACCGGATCATGTTTTCAGCATTGGTACCGCTGCCGGAGGCAAAAATGGCAATTTTATAAACTTTTTTGTTCATCATACCTGATTAATTTGTGGCGTGTCCTGAAGGAGTGGAGTTTGCCGGGGTATAAACCACTACCCTTGCTTTCTCAAAACTGTAGGCTATGGGAGACTGGTTCCACAGGAAAACCTTCAGATAGGTGTTTCCATGGCTGGTGTATTGATTATCCAGCTCAATCCTTACACTAAAATCCATGTTTCCTTCGGGTATTCCAAAGTTCTGCCATTCGAGCAGATTGTCCGACTCATCGTACAATTCAAACACCACAAAAACTTCCTCCATGGCTACCTCCGGATTATAAAGGCTTATGTCTATGTAGTGAATTCCCGGGTTGATGGGCAAGTCCTCCAGTATGTTCCTGTATTCGCTTCGGACTCTGCGCCCTGAAGTGGCTGTGTCAGCCAGGATGGTATAGTTGAAAAAGGTGAAGAACAAGGAGTCGGGCATAAGATCAACCGAGCTTTTTGCATTCACTTTTATAAATGCTTCCAGTAAATCCTGCGGACGAATATCTTTTCTTCTTTGAGCAACGGGTTGCAATTGGAAACCTTCACCAATCGAGTAGATTTGCTGCTCTGCATCATAATAGTAATTATCATAAACCATCTCGCGGATATTTCCATTGCGATCGAGCAGGGGGATGAAAGTTTTATCGCCATTTGCAACCGTGCATAGAACAGTTCCTGTTGATGTGGTGAGATGTGGTGTTTCCAGTGAATATTTTTCCGTCATAAAGCCCAGCAATGAACTGGCAATATCGTTATGGCTGCTGATGGTATGAATGCGCTCTGAGCTAATCAATGCAGGAGAGTAAAGAACCAAAGGTACATGATATTTATTCAGAGCTTCGTTTGCAGTCATTCCGGGCATTGGATAATTGCCGGTTATCACAAAGATCGTGTTGTTATAACCAGGATTTTCAGCATACTTTTCAAAAAACTGCCTCAACATATCATCGGTAAAAATCGCAGACATGAGGTTTTCTTTTTTGCTTTCAAGGAACGCTCTGTCTTCGCTATTGTAAACGGATGAAGTCAGCCTTTCAAATTCCCTGTTGTAATGCTCTTTGTTGTCGAAGAAGAAGGGGCTTTTCATGCTGCCTGTTTGAATAATATCGAATCTCTGCTGCTCATGACTTTGCACCCTGCTTTTGTAATAAAAGTCCAGCAAGGCTCTGTCGTTATATCCCCAGAAGTAGTCATCCTCACCGAAGAGAATCTTGTCATATTCTTCCGGAAATTCTCCTGCATCTGCCACAACATCCGTATTATTGAAGCTCAGGAATTTATCGGTTGACCGAAACCATGTCCACTGACCTGTGAAATATGCCGTATTGTAATGGTTGTGTTTCAGAATATTCAGGAGCGAGAAGTGGAAAGGAACTATAGGCATATGGGTAAACCCATTATCACCATAGGGCAGCCCACCCAGGATAGAAGGGAGCGTGTTCTGGTCTCGCTCTGAGGTGGAAAGAAAATGATCCCAGTAGATTCCTTCGCGGGACAATTCTTGCAAAAACGGCATAAAAGAGACCCCTTTTACCGGGTGAAGAAACTGGTCGCTTAGTCCTTCCACAATGATCATTACAATGTCGGGTTTTTCTGCAAGGGCTTCCGGTTTAAAATACCTGCCCAGGCAATCCTCCGGCTTATATTTTCTAAGCAATGGATAGGCATCGGGCGACATATAGCTTCCTTCAATCCGTAAACTCTGGAAAAGTTCTATGCCGGTAAGCCGGCTGGCTTTTCCTGTTATTTTGTCGGTAATACAGAGGATGCCGGTTCTGGCAAAATGGTAGGGTTTACTGATTCGGTAACCATTTTTGTTCAGAAAGGCAGTGTTCATTCTCAGTTCAATTGCAACAGGCAGCGAAATGAGTAGCACAGCAAGAACTACTTTGCCCACCGCGGAAGGGAACACAACTCTTTTCTTACTAAGCCACCACAGAAACCAGGAACCCGCAAGTGATAAAACTATCATGGGGAGAATCCATCCAGGCAGGGTGATTTCGTTAAAGGCAGCAAAATAGGCATTGCATACAGAACAGTTGTGCGCGGCTGCATTGAGCAGTTGTGAGGTGGAAATAAAATATGCCTGAACCGGAGCAGAAAGCACATAGAAAAAAATGCTGGCCAGGCCCATGATGATATTGGCCTTCCTTGTACTTTTTAATGCGATAAGACCATAGGGGATGTACAGAAATAATAATATTGCGCTGATAACAATTACATCTGCTACAATTCCATTTAGTATGTCGGTTGCATTACCCCTTCCTCCCATTGCCAGTAAGCCCCAGGTGCGATAGAGAACTATATAGCCATAATGAAGGAAAACAATACCGCAAAACTCAGGGAAAAAGCGAAGAAGTCTGGAAATAAATTTCATGTAAAAGGATGTTGGTAAATTGTGTTCTGTCAATATCAGGTCAAAATTATGGAAATTTTTCTGTGTAAGCTTTTATGAGGGTAAATTTTAATAGAAAAGGTGCGATTTACAGAGCGCCAGGTTCAAATCTGTCGGAATGGGTCAAAATTCCTTCTTTTTTGTCCCACTTTTGCCTTGTTGCAAACAAACGTTTGACGAAGTTACAACAATCAGATAATCAGCATATAAAGTAACCCATGGGAAAATGCCCGGGCAGGGTTCAGATTCTTTTTAATACGCTATGCAATGAGTAGTAAATCAGTGTATTATAGACAATTAGCAAAAATTCAGTAAAAAAAAGTTGTTTATGATGATTATAATATTTTTCTTTGCAGTCTGTTTAACAAAAAAAGGAGAAAATATGTCTGACATTTCAACAAGAGTTAAAGCTATCATTGTTGATAAGCTAGGAGTAGATGAAAAAGAAGTAACCCCAGAGGCAAGTTTCACAAACGACCTTGGCGCGGACTCTTTGGATACCGTAGAGCTTATCATGGAGTTTGAAAAGGAATTTAATATTGCTATTCCTGACGATCAAGCTGAAAAAATCAGCACTGTAGGTGATGCGATTGCTTACATAGAAAACAACAATAAATAAAACTTAAGAAGTTTTAAATGGAATTCAGAAGAGTAGTCGTAACAGGATTAGGCGCTCTTACACCCATAGGCAATACCGTTCCGGAATACTGGAACGGATTGCTTAATGGTGTCAGTGGAGCCGGTCCGATCACCAGATTTGACAGTTCAAAGTTTAAAACCCGATTTGCCTGTGAATTAAAAGGATTCGATAGTCAGAATCACTTTGACCGCAAGGAAGCGCGCAAGTATGACCGCTTTGCGCAGTATGCACTTGTGGTTGCTGAAGAGGCTATGAAAGACTCAGGACTGGATACTTTTCAGTATGATCATGACAGGGTAGGTGTAATTTGGGGTAGCGGTATTGGTGGCCTGGATACTTTTTTGAAGGAAGTTATGGATTATACCAAAGGAGATGGTACGCCCAGATTCAGTCCTTTTTTTATCCCCAAAATGATTGCAGATATTGCCGGCGGCAATATCTCTATTAAATATGGCTTAAGAGGTCCTAACTTTACCACTGTTTCAGCATGTGCTTCCGCTGCCAATGCATTGGTTGATTCACTCAACTATATCCGTTTGGGAAAGGCTGATGTATTTATCTGTGGTGGTTCTGAGGCCGCAGTTAATGAAGCCGGGTTGGGAGGATTCAATGCGCTGACAGCTCTTTCTGTCAGGAATGATGATCCTGCCACTGCTTCCCGTCCTTTCGATAAAGACCGTGATGGTTTTGTTCTGGGAGAAGGGGGAGGAGCCCTTGTATTTGAAGAATTGGGGCATGCCCTGAGAAGGGGTGCCAAAATATATGCCGAGGTAATTGGCGGAGGCTTGTCTGCCGATGCTCATCACATGACAGCCCCCGATCCTGAAGGTCGTGGAGCCCGGAAAGTGATGCAGAATACCCTGGAAGACGCCGGGATTCAACCTGAAGAGGTTGATCACATCAATACTCATGGTACATCTACACCCCTGGGCGACATCGCTGAACCCAAGGCTATCGTTGAACTTTTCGGAGAACATGCCCATAAAATCAGCATCAACTCTACCAAATCAATGACAGGTCACTTGCTCGGTGCTGCCGGTGCTGCTGAGGCTATTGCCGCTATTCTCGCCATCAAATATGACATAGTGCCACCCACTATCAACCATTTTACCGATGACCCCGAGATCCCTCAACTGGACTTTACGTTTAATAAGCCAACCAAGAGGATTGTTAACATTGCTTTGAGCAATACATTTGGTTTTGGCGGACATAATGCCTGTATTGCTTTTAGGAAATATACAGAATAACTTCTGATTATATTTTGGTCTCTTTTAGTTCTCTTTTCAGAAAAAAAGACTCCGGAGATGAAAAGCTCTCCGAAGCAATAAAAAACATTTTTGGCTTCAGGCCCAAAAATCTGGCGCTATACAAACTGGCTTTCAGGCATAAATCTATGTCCACGCCCGGAAGCAACGGATTCAGGCACAGCAACGAAAGATTGGAATATCTTGGCGATGCTGTGCTTGGATCTTGTGTCGCCGATTTTCTTTTCAAAAAATTCCCCTATAAAGACGAAGGGTTCCTTACTGAAATCCGCTCGCGCATTGTTAGCCGGCAAAATCTTAATGTGCTCTCCCGCAAATTAGGCGTTGACAAGTTGATCCAAACCAACAGGGAAAACCTCTCTTTAGGCACTTCCATTCTGGGAGATGCATTCGAAGCATTCGTTGGGGCCTTGTATCTTGATAAAGGATACCGTTTTACATACAATGTCATTGTTCAGAAGATTATTCACAACCATCTCGACCTTGATGAGCTGGTGTCAAAAGAGATAAATTTCAAAAGCAAACTTATTGAATGGGCTCAGAAGGAAAAACGGGAGATTGAATTTGAAGTGACCGAAGAGACTGACAATAACCGGAAGCTTAAGATTTATCATGTTAATTTGTTGATAGACCAGGTGGTGATTGCACAAGGCAAGGACTTTTCCATCAAAAAAGCAGAGCAAACTGCCGCAGGCAAAGCGTGGGAAAAATTAGAAGCCACTGGAGCAACAGGCGAAGGGGCTGACAACCCTGTTTAGCAAAACGGAAGGCTATTTCGTTTTTGCCGTTTCGAAAGCGTCATTTGCAAAATCCCTGATAATTTCTTCTGTCTGGTTTAGCATTTCTTCCTTGATGGTATAAAAGCTTATTTCCGTTTCATATACCTCTCCCATGATTTTCATGCTGATTTTGATATCTCCTTCGGCTATTACCCATGGCAATTCCAGGATTTTCCGTTTGAGTCGTTTCTCAATGTTCAATGCACCGTAACGCCGGGGAATATGTATCTTGAACGACTGGCTCTTCCCTTGTCCTTTTGCCGCCCTTTTGGCAATGCTCTGGCCGGTAATTTTGCTGTATGGCACGTTTACTCTTTCTCCATCAGCACTGGTTATTTCCAGGGATATAAAACCCAAAGAGGTAATCGTACCCGAGAGGTTGTCTGTCGTGATTTTCAATCCTGGTTCCAGGTTGTTATCGGAGCGAAGCACGGCACCTGAAATGATGTCTCTAAAAACATACCAGCCCATGAGAAGAATAAGAACAATGGCAATGGTGGCTGAGATGAGCATATAGCCAGCCAAATCATGAAACCAGTAATGGATTGCCCAGAAAACATAAACAGTCCAAAGTACAACTTCAATCCAGGGAAAAATACGCAATACGTAGGTCCGCATATTCTTCTGGTGGGTGATAAGGGTGAGAAAATAATTGGCTCCCCTGAGAAGCACTATCAGGGCAATAGCAAAAATCACTGTGTAAAGTACCTTCATGTCTTTATTGTTTAGATTCAACCTGGTGTGCACTCACTTATCGCTATTTACAGCAATTTCATTTCTTTGAGTTTATAGGCCAGGGGTTGTTGTAAAGCCGGGTTTATAGCATAAATGCCCGGAAACTTTTCAACCAGCAACCCGGATTGCCATAAGTTGAGAATTTGATTGTTAAGGGTTTCTCTGTCAGATTGAAGGGTTTCTGCAAGTTTGTCTACCCCCAGTCTGAGATGGTAAATAAACTGAAGCAGGTAAAACACCTGTTCCCTGGTGAGTTTGTCAAGAAATTCGGGTTTTTGCGCTTTAGGTTTTTGCATGTAAATGGTTTTACCACTTACTTTTTTGATGGAAGCAAGCCACAGGTTGATAGCCAATCCCGGGTTTCCACCGCTAAGATCAAAATACCGGTTAAAGAGGTTGGCAAAATTCCAGGCACTCATGTCCGATTCTTCTTTCTTATCCACAACAAAGCTCATTCCTCCTGCCTGGTGCCTGAGCATAATCATATCATGGAGCTCTCTTGCGTCGAAACCGGAGCAATTTATTGTAACCGTAGCCCATGATTGAATGGCGGTGAGCTTATGAATGAGTCGCAGAGAGAAAATATTGACATTGATAATAAACAGTGCCTTTTGATGGTAATTTTTCACCAGGCTCAACAGTTTTTCCACAACCTGGGTGCCATGGGTTTTTCTTTCCCACCACAACTCAAGGTCATTGATGATAAATACGGCTGGGCTATTTAGCTCTTGCAGAGCCCCTTCAATAGAATGATGATGAGCATTGAGGGTTTTCAGCATGGTGCTTTCAAAAAGCGACACATCTGCAGTGCATTCGCGGGGAGCTCTGATATTAAAAATGTTTTCCGCTGCAAAATGGCTTCTGGCAATATGTTTTGAAAGGCTCGTTTTCCCTGAGTTTCTCGGGCCGCTAATGATGATGCAGCCAGGTTGCCCGCTGCGAAAGCGTTCAATGGCTTTCTCCGCCTGCGATATCTCTTCTTTCATGCCTACCCAGAAATCTTCTCCTATTCCGGATTGACCTGAGAAAAGCTTGGAGTAATAAAACGGGAGCTGGTTGACGATTTCCTGTTTGGGCGAATAATTATCCAGCCATGAATATACCTCTTCATTGGAAAAACTGCTGATGTTGCCGGGTTTTTCCATTTTACCCATCCACAAAATACTTTCACTTTTGGTATAAATCAACTTCACGAATTGTTGCTGGATGTTTTTCGCCATTCCTTTCTGCCAGCTTGACATCTGGCCGTATAGCTTTCTGTTTCTGCTCTCCTGGATTCTTTTGCTGATATTGCCCGAGGTTTTGGCTATCACCGCAGACGAAAGGGGAGCAAAAGTATTTTTCAACCCCTGGGCAAAAGAATCTTCAAGGGTAGGCATTATTTTCCCAATAACCTTTTCTTCGGTTTTAAGTTTTTCGGTAAAGTCTTGCGCAAGCTTATGTTTTTCTTTTTGATCCTGCAGGTCTGTGTCAGCTTCATCATAAAGATTGAAATTGATTAGCCTGATATAGTCTTTTATTTTTGCAAGAGATTTTTCATAGGAGATAGATGCCTCAAGGTTTTGCTTTTTGATCAGGTCAATAAGTTCTGAGGCTATGGAAAATTCAACCGTTTTTCGCACACTGACAATTATCTCGTGGGCTTCTTCGAATCTTTTCTCTTCCAGGTTTTTTGAAAGGTCGTCTCCGGCAATGGATAAAACAATGGGTAATTCAGAAAACAGCGCCGTAATTTCTTCAAACAGCCTGCTGTAATGTTCTTCCAGAGAAGGGATTTTAAAAAGCGTTTTGTCCGGTTTTTTCGCCAATACCCCATTGCTGCTAAACTCCTCAAGCATAGCTTGCAATTGACGGGTAGGTTTGAGGAGTGAAGCCGTCAATTGATTGGTAAAGTCCGTATTGTACTTCCTGATTTTGGCTTCCAGCCTGTTCTTTAAAGACTGAAGCAGGAAGTCAAGGTAAATTTTATTGATAAACAGATTTGCATTGGTCTGCCAGATTTGGGGGAATTCTTTGATGCCTTCAAGGAGTTCCGGATCTTTGCTGCAGATTTTTTCAAAGGGCTTGCTCGTAAAGTTGGACCCCGGTCGCATAAGTATGTTGTTAAAGTCCTGCAGGTCATTGAGCAATTCTACCTCCATTGTCTTTCCAAGATTGTTGGTAAAGTTCAGGTAGTTGTCAGATGCGAGTGAAAGAGCGGCTTTGAAACGGTCTTTTTCCATCTGGATAATGGTTTTGAACTTGACACGGTCAAAAGAGGGAATCTTCCCTTTTTCTGCCAGCTCGTAAATGCCGGAAAGCAGGTTTCTTATGGTGATAATATTACCAAAACTTTGAAGGGCAAAATCCAGGTATAGTTGTTCTGTTATTTTAAGCCTTTTGTGGTAAAGGTAATAGGCTGCAGCACGATGCACTTTTATTCTGTAAGTCGCCGGCTTTCCGGTTATTCTTGCCTTAATAAGTTTTCCGATTTTGAAAACACCGGTAACAAATGAGTCTGCTTTGAGCAACCGGTATTCTTTCCAATTATATTTTATTCTTATATGTTGTGGCAATTCCTGCACGTTTTTTTCCAGCAGTTTAAAATACCTTAGAGAGCTGGATTGCAGATCTTGTTTTTGGGATACAATAACCTCCTGCCTGAAGTTTTTCAGTGTGCTCTGTGCTCTGAAAGAAAAATCGTTGAGAATTTTCAGGAATTCTGTTCTAATCAAATCAGGATCCTCTGTCTGGCAAGCGGTATAAAGCTGGTCTGAGGTTTTTTCTGCCAGTTGAAGCAAATTCTGGTGATAATCCAGGGAATTGTCCAAAAGGCTTTCAAACCCATTTTTGAAAAAGTCTGCGGTGATATTTTCAAGGTTTTGAGCCGTTTTGAATACTTCATTGGCAATGATCTCCCGTTCAGCAAGAGAAAGGCTGGGAGTGATATTAAATGTGGGCTTTTGGGTCTCTTCCGGTTCGGTGATTCTTTCATCAAGGGGCCTGCTCACTACCGTGTGCTCATCAAAAAAAGTAGAGGCCGACAATATGAGGCTGCTTGGGAGGCTCTCTGTGAGCAGATTGATTTTTTCAAAGAAGTCTTCCTGTTTGTCATCAAGTTCAATTATTGACAGGTCCGTTTCTATTGACTCGGAGCGCATAATGTTGGTGGCAGGCTGTTTTTCAACACTATTGTTGATGATTTTTATCTCGGCCTTTATTCTTTTGTTTTCCAGGATCTGCTCAAGCAACTCGTAGTATTTTTCTGTAAGACTTGACTGGTTGTTGATGACCAGTATCCTTATCTGGGCAGTTCTCCAGCTTTGAGAGGATGAAATAAACCTGAGCAATGTCAGTGCAAAGCTAATGTTTCTACCTTTTCCACTCCACCAAAGATCAATACGGCGTTTTTTCCCAAAGTCAAAAGTTTTGTCGTAGTTTAGAAAAATCTGGCTATAGTCAAGTTTTTTGAATTTTTTTACCATGTTGACAAATGCCTCTGGTTTTCTGCTGTTTCGTGGCCACCCCATCAGGATGGTATTGGGTTCAAAACCAGAAAAACCATAGATTTTGGCAATAGATTCCATCCCTTCATATACGTCGCGGCACACATGCTTGCGGGTAAAAACTCCTTTCCTCTCGGTGGCTTCTTCTTCAATGATTTGCTGCTCTTTGCTGAAAAGCGTTTTTTCATCCTTGTTTTCTACCAGTTCAAAATTGGTAAAAATACCCAGCTTTCCTACCAGGGCTTTTGCCACATTGATAAGATAGGGGCGATGCTTGGCTCCGCCACTGAAAAGAATGATGTTGGGCCTCCAGTTGCGGGGTTCTTTGTTGCCCAGGGTAAGCTTGCCTAGCCCTGTTTTTACTATCGAAGCCCACACACTGTTCCAGGTGTCACCGGTTTGAAGGGTCAGCTCCTTGTTTTTCAAAAACAAAAACAAGCCCATTAACACAAGCGAAGCCCCAATCAGCGCCACTATGTCCAGCTGTATCATCACTACAATGCAGGTTACGGCTCCGATGATACTTATAAAACCCGGTATGCGGAATGATGGCCTGAAGTCGGTGCCAGCCCAGCTTTCAATAGCATAAGTAATGTTTAAAAAACCGTAGGTGATGATAAAAAATATGGTGACAATGCGGGCAATGACATTCAGTTCGCCGATAAGGATACCTGCCAGTGCTATAACAAAGGTGAACAACAGTGCATTGCGGGGTTCGTTGGACGCTCCGTATCCTTTGCCCAGCCTTGCCGGCGTGATGCGGTCGATGGCTGTGGCCTGCAAAATCCGTGGTGCTCCTAAAATGCTGCCCAGGGCCGATGAAAGGGTGGCTCCGAGCATTCCTGCCAGCACCAGTTGTGGAACAAGTGATATATTGAACAGTACCGAACTGTCATTGACAAGCAAATCGCGGTCTACCATATAGGAAAAAAAGAAGGCCAGACCGAGGTAAATAACCAGTCCCACCAGCACTGCCGCTATGGTGCCTGCCGGGATGTTCTTGCGGGGATCTTTGAGGTCTCCCGACATGGAAACTCCGGCTTCGAATCCGGTTACTGCCGGAAAGAAAATGGCAAACAAGGTGATCCAGGGCAATGAACCGCTCATGGATGCAAACAGGGGCTCAGAAGGGCCCTGGTTTCCTTGTCCGAAGAAAATGGATACCAGAGAAAGCGCAAGTGCCGTAAGGATGATATACTGGGCTTTGATAGCCAGAGAGGTGCTTATGAAAGTAAGAACGGTAAGCAGCAACAAAGCAATAGAGCCGGCAATCCGGATATTGTTGATGGTTACTTCAAACCCGAAATACCCCAGGAATACTTCAGCAAAACCAATGAGGTACAAGCTAATGCTGAAAGAAAGACCTGCAAAAAGTGCAAGGCCAAGGGTGCCCCCAATGGGCAATCCCAGGCTGCGTGAAATGATGTAGTAACTGCCGCCGGTTTCCACTTTTTTGTCGGTAGCGATGGAGGCCACACTTAGTCCCGTAGTAAAGGAAATGATGTGGGCAACAACAATAATCCCTATGGTAGCCCAAAGTCCGGCCTGGCCAACTATCCAGGGTAGCCTGAGGTACATGATAACACCAAGTATCGTAAGGAGGGAGGGGGTAAATACTCCACTGAGTGCCCCGAATTTTTTTGCTTTTGCCATGGACCTGTGATTTTGGGTTTACCCAAAGATAAGAGATTTCATCTGAATATAATTAATTCTTGTTGTTGAATTTTACCATGTACAAGAGCTTTATTCCGGCCTGGGCAATTGTTTTGTGCATTGCTAAAATGAAGATACGATTGGATGTTGAATTGCAGGTATAATGATGTTTGAACGCAAATACAAACTTACAAAAGGGA
>RECE01000366.1 GCA_007694165.1 Bacteroidota bacterium | reverse complement strand
CTCCTGTTTTTCAGTCATCGCAAGCCTTGCACTTGACGCTTTCTTATCAAGCACATGTAAAATTGATGAGTTTTCATGCTGACACTATTAAGTTTGAATTATAAGCTTTTATGAAGTGACCATTTTGTGGCTGAACCTGAGAATGATAAACTCGGCCGGTCTCACTACAGCCAGTCCAATTTCTACTATCATTCGTCCTTCGAGGATGTCCAGCGCTGTCATGGTCTGGCCCAGGCCCACCCTTACAAAGAAGGCTTCATCGGGTTTTGAGCCCATGAGGGCTCCGGCACGCCATTGCAAAACCAGGAAGTTTTCGATCATGGTTCGTGCCTTGATCCAGGTGTTGGCATCATTGGGCTCGAAGACAAATACTTCGGTGGCTTTCTTTACACTTTCTTCTACCATATTGTAAAAACGGCGTACACTGATGTACCTCCATTCATTGTCGTTGCCGGCAAGGGTCCTTGCACCCCAGACCAGGATTCCTTTTCCGGTAAATGTCCTGATGGCATTGATGGACTTCCCTGAGCTGGTTACATTCATGTCCTGCTGGTCTTTGTCGTCAATCCTCACCATGGGTTCTTTCACGAAATTGAGACTGACATTGGCCGGTGCTTTCCATACACCACGCGTACTGTCTACCATAGCATAAACGCCTGCAATAGCCGGAGATGGCGGGAGAATGACAGTAAACCTGGACATCTCTCTTTTTATGGATGCATACAATTGGCTGTTGACATGATACAGCGATTCCTGCGGGTTTTCCACTTCGGTTTCTCCGGGTTCAGGATATTTACGCAAAACATTTACTGCGTCAAGGGGAGCAGGGCAGGAAACAGGAATCAGGCTTTCATCTGCATAAAAAGAGATAGTGGTTTTCAACCACGGGAAATAGGCACCGCCGTAGGAAAGATTGTTGTTGCCAATGCCCGTGCGGAAGTCATCTGCAAGGGTTCCGGCACCGGTGGTGTAGTTGAGATCCAGTTTTCCGGCTTTGAAATCTGCCAGCCGGGTGGCATTGGTCAAATCCGGATAAATATCCACAAGCACTACCCGGTCCATGAGTTCGGCTGCCTGGGTCAATGCTTTGGTGTACATGGAGTAAAAGTTGGTTTTGTCCAGAGCTGCGGCATCGGTAAACAGGATGATGGTAGGTTCGTCCTCTTTGCGCAGCGCTGTCAATGCCTCGTCCATAGCGGTTGTATTGTTAAAGCTGGCTCCGCTGTAAGTGCCGCAGGAAACTATATAACAGGGGCCTCCGCCATTGGCAAAATAGAGCTGCAAATAATAGTACATCCTGAACTGCAGGTTGTCAAAAGGATCCCGCATTTCTCCATCCAGAACAAACGCTCCGTTGTCATCCTGTTTGGTCAGAAAACCGCTGGAGGGATTGTTTTGATTGGTGAATTGTGTCTGGTTGGGAAATCCGAATACTTCCTCATAATCATTGAGAGATCGTATGCGACGGGGTTTGCTTACAAGGGTTTGCCCTCTGTAACTGTCATTTTGGGTAAACCCGATAAATGCGGGAATGGCCGTTTCCACCTGTGCTACTGAAGGTGGAAGCTTGGATATTTCTTCAACATATACGCCCGGGGTTTTGTAAGTTCTTGCCATTGTATGAAAATTTATGGATTAATTTATGTGGATTTCTGAGTAAAATCTCGTTTCATCTTCATGAGTAAATGCTTCCGTTTTGATGGGGGTTTGTCCGGCATTGGGCAAACCTTCAACATCCTGCCCGTCAATGCCTTTTACTGTTACATTGTTGATAAAGCCATAACGGGTAAGGGGCAGTGGGGAACCTGTGAAGGATTGTAAATTGAATTTTTTGCCCGCATATCGCCAGTGCGTCATCCGGTTGCGAAAGCGGATTTCAAATACCGGCGACCGCAAATTTCCCTCGTTGTCCAAAAGATCGAAAGCTGCTGTATCGCTTTTTGCATTGATATGGATTATGCCGAATGGTAATTCCTGTTGCTTTATAAGGAAAAATTTTATGTTTTCGTCATAGGCGGGATTGGCCGAATGGAAATGTGCGTTGTAAATTCCACCCGGAAACTGCGTTAAATCGATTTGTGCCGTCCTGTAAGTGCCGGGCAGATAGGTGTGGGGAAAGTCGAGCTCCTCACCCTGTGCATTGGTAAGGGTAATGGAGGGCTCAAGGTCTTGTTCCGTCACCCGGTAGGATAAAATATCCTTTACAACGGGAAACAAATCGTTGGCATTGGCATAATACAGGGGAGTTTGAGCATCTCCGGATTCTGCAAGCCACCAGGGTAATGTGCCGGGATTGGTGTCGGTTTTTTGCAGCACGGTATATAAGGTGTTCACGACAGTGGTATTGTCAGACAGCATGTCGCCGGGGAAATAGGTTTTTCCGGGTTCATGCACCGGTGGCACTGCTGTGAGGTTGGGAAAGGATTTTGGCGCATCCTGCAAAGTGTTCTTGAAAAGATATGCTTTTCCGGGGTCATTATTCAGCGGAAGAGCGGTATAATTCATAAATCCGCTGTCTTTTAGCGATATCATAAATGTCAGTTGTAAATCATCGGCGGGAATGATATGGGGTGTGAGAGCATCATTGTTTCTTTCCACCTGCAGGCCCACCCAAATACCCTCTGCGGTTGTGCGGAAGATATATTTATGGCCATTGAGCGCTTTCAGGGTTTCTGAGGTAGGACTGATTTGAAATATTTGTCTTGTATCATATTTCCGAAGAATCTCCTCCCTTTCTTCCGCAGGCAATTGGGCAAAGTTGTCCAATCCTTTGTTAAGGAAAAAGTGATGAAGGATTTTTACCTCAAACAGTTTTGCATATTCAATTTGAAATGCCATAAAAAGTGAATTAGGGTGTAGACCTTTTTTATAGTTGCAAAGTTTACAAGTCAGATACCTGATTCTGTCAGGTTGATATTTGTAATGATTCCCCTGGTTTCGAGGGTACTGTCTTTTTCGATTCTGACCATTCTTAATTTGTAGCAAACAAAGGGTTTTTGTTTGCCACCGAGGGTACTCCAGATGTTGTTGACCTGTTCGAGTGAGAGGGTTTGCAAATCCAGTATCAGGCGCAAATCGTCGGGCAGGGAGGTGTCGTCAGAAAAGCTGTTTTGCCGGGTAAAAGTTTTTTTACCCTGGAAGAATGCAATGGCATGGGAAAGGTAGCGCAACGAGAGTTCGTAGTTGGCCATGCATGAAGTCAGCAACAGATGAAGGTTAAGGTTTACGGGAGGGTTTTGGTACCTTGTAAGTTCATTGTTTACCAGGGTGCTGGCGGGGTTGTTTTTCATCGAAGCTTCCTCGTAAATATTGATGAGGGTTAACAGGATGTTGTTGGTGCTGTCCCGGTTTTCATCATCTATGTTGGCAATATTATCCAGGATAACGATGGGGTTGGACAGATTTTCAGAGGGCTGAATTACTTCTTCCATATAAGCATTCATTTGACCGGCAAGAAATTTAAGGGACTGGTAAATCATTTTGCAAAAACTATTTAATGAATAACCTGTGGTCGGATGGTGCTTTTCTGTTCTGATTGTAATGCTGTGGATGATCGTTTTTGCCGGATGGAAAGGAGGTTGTTGTTGAATTATATATAGTATTCAGAGAAGTAATATAACAGCACCAGAATCAAAACTTATCTAAAGTTAGCTTGTTCATGTGAAGATGTCAATAGCTTGTCTGTAAATTTATGAAATTTAACATAATTATAACAAATGTTAATATCCGCTCTGAGTCATTATATCGCAGCAGCGAAGTATGTAATGGTTGTCAAAATCAATACATTCCTCTTTCGTGTTTTATTCTAACATAGCAATCATGGGGGCCAGATGGAAATCCTTTTCATAACTGCCAAATGACCGTGGGGGTGGTAGGTTATAAAGATGTCATGCTCATAGAATAGCTATTTTGATGAATTTTCTCCTGTCAGATTTCAGGTATTCTTATATCTTTGTGAAAATTCCTTAATTGTTGGGCAGTTTGGGCTGCAGTTTAATTGGTTTGGTTATAAGTTTGAACCAGGGAATTCCAGGATTGATGATTTCAAAAAACATTAGATTAATAATGATATTACCCATTCATTTTATTTTTGAAACTTAAAATATTTACGATGGAAAACCAAAATCCTTACATTGAAGAACCCAAAATACTTGAACTTGAGCACCATGGAAAACTACACCTGAATGAAACCCGGAAATGGACCATGTTTCTGTCTATCCTGGGGCTGGTATTTATGGGGCTAATGCTCCTTATTCCCATCATAGCTCTGTTCGCCCTGGGTGCTGCCTCGAAACTTCCTTTTAGTGCAGGCTATTTCACCTTTTTTCCAGTGTTGCTTGTGTTGGCTATTTATTTTTTTCCTATTTACTTTTTGTTGCAGTTTTCGACACTCACACGAAAGGCAGTAGCCCAGAACAACAGCAGATTGCTGACCAAAGCACTGTCCTTTCTGAAATTGCATTATCAGTACCTGGGCATTCTTGCCATCATACTATTGGGAATATACCTTATTGTTTTTTTGTTTGTAGGTGCCTTTGCGTTTTTGTAGCATAGGAGAAAATATACAGACTTTACAAAAACTGACATGTTAGAAAAGAAAGAAAACCTTGTATTCCGTTTTTTTCCGAGGAATTATCTTCTTCGGAATCCATTGACCGGAGGGCTTGTGATGGGTTTTTTCCTTTTTGCCTTTGCTCTGTTGTACAGGCCACTGGGTGCACATGCCGGTTTGTATTTCGGATATGAATTGACCATGGCATTTTATGCCATGGCTGCCGGATTGTCCTCGTGGCTGGGCATAAAAGGGTTGAGTCGAATTGCTCTGCTTTCTGACCCCCAATCCTGGAATCTGCTAAAGGAGCTTGTTTCTATTTTGTGTGTCCTGATCGTGGTTGGGATGGGTTTGTATTTTGCAGGTTTTCTGCTGGAAGAATCCGCTAATCGTTTCAATATAAGTACGTTTGCGGATTCTGTTGTAAGAAGTATGCTGGCCGGAATTATCCCGTTTCTCGTGTTCACTCTCTTTGGCATAATTCCCGTCAGAGGAGAAGACTATATATCTCAGGGTATGCCGGAGGAAAGTCCGGAGAAAGAGCAACCCGTTCATATTTCTTCGCAGCTAAAAAAAGAGGAACTTTCTTTTTATCCATCAGAATTTATTTACGCCGAGTCAGACAGCAATTATGTGGTTTTTTACCTGCAACGCGAAGGTAAGCTAAGAAAAGAAATCATACGCAATTCAATCACCAATATAGAGAGCCAGCTTTCCTCCATTGGCTGGATAATGAGAGTTCACAGAGCTTATATTATTAACATGAAACGGGTAAAAGCGAAAAAAGGCAATATGCTGGGTTATCGTTTGAAGCTTGAAGGAGCAGAAGCTGAGATTCCTGTTTCCCGAAACAAAACAGCCCTGTTTAAGGAAGAGTTTGCCAGGCTCAATCGTTTCTGAACATTATCTGTTTACCCCAAAACTTTACACTCTGTCACAACTGTTGCATGGCTGATTAGTCATTGGCAACAAATTGCTACCATATATCACAGTTATTTGCATGTGAGCTTGAGATTTATTCATTTTGCAGTATCAAACGTTGTAAAAATTTAAATCTTAATCCAATGGAAATGCAAATGTCAGTAAAAACCCAGGTAGTTTTATTCCGGAATTTTATTCTTTTCACCTTACTTCTAATGATGAATACCTTGCAGGCGCAATTGATTACCGGGCGAACGCAGGATGCTTCCACCGGTGAAGATATTCCTTTTGTTACCATCGCCCTATTTGATGCTTCCATGACAAGATTGATAGGGGGCACTGCATCCAATGAAGAGGGATTGTTTTCGCTGACCTTTCATGAAGGCGATTCATTACAGCTTCGTTTTAGTGCCATAGGATATGAAACTTTGATTCTTGAAGCTAAAGCGGATAAGGATGATGCATTACAGCCAGGAATTGTACTAATGAATCCTGCCAGTTTCGGGCTTGAAGGAGTTACCATTGAAGCCGGTCGCATAAGGGCCCAGGCAGCTGCCGGCCATAATACTTACCTGGTGAACGGAAACATGGAGCGTGCCTCCCACACAAGTACAGATATTTTGAGATTGGTGCCCGGAGTACATGTAGATGTGATGCAAAACGTTACACTGGAAGGAAAACGCAATGTTATTATTCTTGTAAACGGCAGAGAGTATGACAAAAGTTTTCTAAGTCAGTTGAACGCATCTCTCATCGATAAAGTAGAAGTGATAACCCATCCTTCGGCCAAATACGATGCCTCCGCCGATGGGGTTATCAATATTGTTTTGAAAAAAAACCAGAACTCCGGCGTTCAGGGCCATTTTTACGGAGAAGTGCCCCTTTCTTCATCGGAAATATTCTCTTTCCCTTCTTATAGCCTGAATTACAGCAGGGGGAAATTCAATTTCTTTACCTCCTATAATGGCGAGTTTCGTTATTTTGATATTGAAGAAAGCTATGTGAGAAACTATACAACCCCGGCAGGACAACAGCAAATCCGCTCATTACAGCAGGTAAGGCAGGAAAACTGGTCTCATAAGTTTCATTATGGAATGGATTATTTTATCAACGACAGAAATCAGTTGAATTTTTATGGGTTTTATAACCCTTACAGTCAGGAACATAGTGGTGTTGCAGAATTGTTCAGAGAGGGAGAGGACCCGTTTCAATGGAATGCAGCGAAGGAGGATAGTGATATGAATACAGCAGGTTTGTATTCAGTTTACTATAGCCACAAAATTGATGAAACTATTGGGCATGAGCTTTCGGTGGATGCAGGGTATTTTGCCATGAATGGAAGCAATTCTGTGCGATTCATTAATGGAGAAACCGGGTATGATCATACTAACCACGTAAATCCCGGTCAGCAGGTGATAACGGCAAAACTGGACTATTCCCTGCCACTCTCCCGGAATTTCCGCCTGATGACCGGAGGACAATTGAGGCAAAGTAGCCTGTCAGATGAAGAGAATGTATCTTTTGACTATGAAAATCGGGTTCGGGCTGCTTACGCCACTTTGCAAAGTCAGCTCAGGGATACGGAAGTCCATGTGGGAGTGCGGTTTGAATATTCCCGGGCTTCAGCAACTGAAGAAGGTTTGTCGCAGAATTTCAAAACATGGCTTCCGAACCTTATTGTCCATCACAAATTTTCTTCCGTAAGAAGTCTGAAGCTTACCGGACGGTCTTCGGTTTCTTATCCTGGATTTTACCACTTAAATTCCTCCTCAATCATTGAAGATCCTTTTTCCATAAGTACGGGCAATTCTCACCTCAGAACTTCCCTCAGATACAGTGCAGAACTTGAGTACAACCGCAGGTTTGAGAATCATTTTGTGTCTACCCGGTTGTTTTACCACCATATGACGGATGTAGTCAATACTCTGATGGTTTTTAATTCTGATGGAGTTTTTGAAAGCATGCCCCACAACCTGGGTGCGATTACTCAATTGGGTATTCAGTTCTCAGGGGCACTGAGCCTGGGTCAACGCGGCGGGATACAGCCCTTTGTGCGGATTTTTGAATTACGCACCGCCCCCGGCGCCTTTGCCCGCGAAAGCGGGATGGAAGGGCGCAGCCAGATAGCTGTAGCTTCAGGTATGTCGGCCTATTACACACTTGGCAGGGGGTTTACTTCATCCGTTGTGGTTCAGTATAACAGCGCTGTAAACAATATCCAGGATAACTATTATGAAGGGGCGCAGTATTTTGTTTCACTGGAAAAAGATTTGGGCAAAGGCTTCAAAGCAGGGTTGGTTAGTGCAGTTCCCTTTGCCAATCAGTTAACCTATCAGGGATCGGAAATCGATGCAGCTGACTTTTCCAGTCATTCCCAGGGAAATATTCTCACTTCCGTGGTTCCCCTCTGGTTAAAAATCAGCTACGGTTTTTCTACCGGGGAGAATAGAAACCGTATCGAAAGAAATATTGAAGAACCGGTAAGCCGCAAAAGAAAAGGCTTTTAGTAAATCTTGCTTAAAACCGTATAGCTCTGCAAGCGATCTCTGTCATCATAAAACTCACTGCGCACATTGCCCACTCCCGGAGAAAAATACTCAACTCCTTTGGTGACAGTTTTGCGTGTGATGCCCATGGTTCGGGTGTCCATAACGTTTTCGTAAGTGATCTTGTAGGATTCAAAAGTTCCTGCAGGAGTAGTAATGGTTTCTTTTCCTTCTACAGTTCTGTTTTGTGTTGTGAAGTTCATTTCCGACATGGTTCTGCCTCCCATGCTGACCTTCATTATCATTTTTCCGTCAGGAAGTTTGTCTCCAACACTTATGTTTCCCGGGATGGTGAGATTGTCGATTGTAGTAAGACTCACTTCCATCCCTTCAAAAGATTCCATCTGGGTCTGGTCTATGATAGACTGCATATCAATAATCAATTCATTACCCTTGCAGGTTATCATGTATTCTCCTTCGTGCTGCAACCTTTCCCGGCTGTCGTAATACCTGGCCTGCATAACGGCCTCTGTGCGATCCGATTTTCTGTTGACATTTTTGATGATAACTTCATTAACTCCTTCCAGTCGGTCGCGCCTGTTGAAATTTTGATATTGAAAACCTTTCCCTTCTTCCATGGGGATATATAAATCACAATCCTGTGCAAATAGTCCGAATGAAATGAAGAGAAAGAAAGCAGTTATTGCAAGTTTACTCATAATACAGTTTTTTTGGGGTTTGATTATTGCTTTAAAATTCACGTGAAATTAGTAAAATGCCACCCAAATATCAAATTATAAGTATAAAAAAAGAATAAAACAAGATAAGAAAGACATTTTCCTGCACATTGATATTCTCTATCGTTTTAATAGCTCCTGTTTTGTGTAATGGGTCACCCATTTCATTTCAAAGTGTAGCATCTTTATATTTTTGCATCGGCACTGAAAATACTTTTTCCTTTAGCCTCAAGTGATACGTGGATGAAGCTAAATCTCATGATATTCTACGTCGTTTCAATAGCTTTTTCCAGCGATGCATCTTTTGTATAAAAACGCCCCCATTTGCTTTCGGGATCATGGGGTGTAAGAAGAGATACAATGATAAGTACCAGAATGGATGCCGAGGCTGCAGGCAAAATGATGTATTGTTCGTTGAGCAGCTGGTGACCATATACATTCATCATTACAGCGTTTGCAACGGTAATGAACAATGTCATCCCCATGCCTGTGGCAATAGAAGCTACTCCACCCGCCACAGTAACCCTTTTCCAGATAAATGCCGCCAGCAGGGCAGGAGTGAGTCCTGCCCCCACCATGGTATAGGCCGTGAGGGCCATGGCTAAAATGGTGGTAAACTGTGTGAGAAGCAGATAGGCCATCAATCCCAGCAGTACTACCATGATGCGTTGCATCATGATGATTTTTTGACCGGCTGCGTCGGGGTTGATAAACCGCTGATAAATATCGCGAGTTAGGTTGGTAGAAGGTGTTAGCAGGAAGCTGTTACCGGTAGAGGTGATGATGGCCACTGAAGCTGCTATCAGCAGCAAGCCCGACCATAGGGGCATACCTACTTCTGTACTGTAACGGGCGGTATGCAAAATAATCCGCTCTGACTGTTCAGCACTGAGGAAGAATTCAGATGCAGAGGGGAGGTTGTTAAAGTGGCTGAATGCAAAGATTGCCAGACTTGCCAATGCGGTTTCTACGATGATGGTACCAACAACCCACCATACCACAGCCGACTTGGCCGACTTTTCACTTTTGGCAGAAAAGAACTTCTGATACATATTGGATTCTCCCATTAAAAGGAAAAATGTGGGCAGAAAGATGCCCATGGCCCAGAAGAAGTTTTTATCGCCAAACACTTTGAAATGGGAAGGATCCAAAGTAGCAGTCAGGTGTTCGCTGCCTCCAATGTGAAAATAAACAATGGGTACAGCAATGATAACTGCTACGCTGATTACCGCACCGTTGATAATGTCAACCGATACAATGGACATCATACCGGCAAATGCAGTAAAAATGATGATAAAACCGGCAGTGAGCAAGACACCCTGCCACATGGGAATGCCGGCTACCAGGTCGAGCACGAATCCACCGGCACGAAACTGGTAACCCACGATGGTGGTATAGGCAATAACAATTACCATGGTACCCAAAATGCGGGCCCATTTGTTGTAGCGCAGTTCAAGAATGTCGGGAACAGTAAATTCGGCAATTCGCCTTACTTTGCCCGCCAGGAAAAAAACAATGATGATGCCTGTCCATGCTCCCGCTGCCATCCAGAGCTCCGAAAATCCTACATTGGCGGCCAGCCCTGCACCGGCCAGCAAACTTCCCGAACCCATCCAGGTGCACAAGAGTGTGCCCACCAGACGGGCTGTTGATACTTTTCGCCCGGCAACCATAAAATCTTCCTGGCTTTTCACCATGAAGCTTTTCCAGATAGAAATAGACATCAGAATTACCAGGTACCCTACTACAACCCACAGAAATATCATCTTTCAATAATTTGTTTTCAGAAAAAATATTTTTTTATTGCCTGCAAAGAAAGAGATTTTTAAACAGTTGCCTGTAATGTAAAATGAAAACCCCTGCTTTTTAAGGATTTTTAGCAGGGGTTTGTTCTGTTTAA
>RECE01000149.1 GCA_007694165.1 Bacteroidota bacterium | reverse complement strand
CTGTAAATCCTGTATGGCCCTGTTTATCCAAAAACCAAAGAGAAACCCGGAGCCTGCAGCAAAAAAGAAATAAACATATGAACATAATAGTTTGCATTAAACAAGTTCCTGATACTACAGAGATAAAAATCAATCCTGTAACAGGTACCCTTATCCGGGATGGGGTTCCCAGCATTATTAACCCTGATGACAAGGCTGGTCTTGAGCTTGCTTTGCGCATGAAAGACCAGTTTGGCGCCCATATTACCGTCATTACCATGGGGCCGCCCCAGGCCGACAATGCCTTGCGCGAAGCCCTTGCCATGGGGGTGGATGATGCCATCCACCTTACTGACCGCAAATTCGCCGGTGCCGATACCCTGGCCACTTCGCATGCATTGGCAGGAGCCCTGAAAAATCTTAAGTTTGACCTTATCATTACCGGGCGTCAGGCCATTGATGGCGACACCGCTCAGGTAGGACCACAGATAGCCGAGCATCTTGATATTGCCCAGGTATCTTACCTGCGCAAACTCGACTACGACGGCAAGGGAACCTTCACCATTGAAAGATCCATTGAGGAGGGGTATGAAATTCTGGAAACAGAAGCCCCCTGCCTGGTTACCGTATTGTCTGATGCCTACCCGGCACGCTATATGACTGTGAAAGGTATTATGGACGCCTACGCAAAAGAGGTGAAGGTGTGGGGTTTTAATGAGATAGAAGTGAAAGAGGAAGATTTGGGACTGAAAGGTTCTCCCACCAAAGTACACAAGGCATTCAGCCGGGGAGTGAAAGCTGCCGGGGAGCTTTATGAGCTGGAAACAGACGAAGCAGTGGGAACCATTATCAGCAAGCTCAAAGAAAAATTTATCATTTAATACAATCGACTCATGGAAAACTCAACATACAAAGGCGTTTACGTATTTGCCGAACAACGCCATGGAGAAATTCAGAAAGTAGCCCTGGAACTCATTGGAAAAGCCAGGGATTTGGCAGCCCAACTCAACGAAAAAGTCTATGCAGTATTGCTGGGGCACAATATCACCTCAAAGGCACAAACGCTTATAGCGCATGGTGCCGATTTCGTGATTTGTGCCGATGCCCCCGAACTGGAAAACTACCTTACCGAGCCCTATACTCAGGCTATGTGCCATATCATTGATCAGCATAAGCCCGACATACTGCTCATCGGAGCTACCACCACCGGACGCGATCTGGGCCCCCGCGTTTCGGCAAGAGTAGCAACCGGGCTTACCGCCGACTGCACCAAACTGGAAATTGGGGAAGACAAGCACCTGCTTATGACCCGCCCTGCTTTTGGTGGCAACCTGATGGCAACCATAGTTTGTAAAGAGCATCGCCCTCAAATGAGTACCGTAAGGGCCGGAGTAATGCAGAGCCTTGAGGCGGATGCACAACGGCAGGGCGAAATAATCATGGTTGAGGTCCCCTTTGAAAAACAAAAATTCAGAGTGAAGCTGGTAAAAAGTGTGAAGGAGAAAAGCAATAAAATCGATATCAGCGAAGCCAAAATACTGATCTCCGCCGGGAGAGGAATGGGATGCTGCGACGGAATGAACCTTGTGAGAGAACTGGCCGAAACCCTCGATGCACAAGTCTCTGCATCACGGGCTGTTGTGGATTGCGGGCTGGTGAGCCACGACCAGCAGGTAGGGCAGACCGGCAAAACCGTGCGCCCCGACCTGTATTTTGCAGCCGGCATTTCCGGTGCCATTCAGCACCTTGCAGGAATGGAAGAATCGGGATATATCGTAGCCATCAATAAGGACAAGTTTGCCCCCATATTCCAGGTAGCAGACCTGGGCATTGTGGGAGATGCTCGACAGATCTTAAAGAAACTCAATGACAGACTGAAAAATTGACCCTTGTTGTCAATATGTGTGAGAAGCCCGGTGTGTAATGCACCGGGCTTTGTGTATTGTGAGCGTTGTTGAAAAGTATTTAGTGCCGGCAAACAGGTGTGCATACTGTTATGGAGCCTTTAGGTAAATTCATATTGTGAATTATTTAACAACATGGATTTTATTCGTACCTTTGCACAGCAACTTCTTCAGGATAAGTTGCATGAAAGTTCGGCAGATGACATTGAGCGTTATTTAACTTCATTCTGCAGAGCAGGCAATGGTCAGTCTCAACAGTAAAAGGAGAAGCAAATGAAGCACGATGTAATCAAAAAATCCCACGCCCGCAGTGTCATGAATGGCATGGAAGAAGATCGCTTGTTTCCTCGCAAAATGCTTAAAGGGTCGCAGTTAGAAGCCCTGCTTGAGAAAAATCAGTATCTTATTGAGACCTCACTCCCTTTTATCAAGAATTTGTATACCCTTGTGAAGGGTTCAGGTTTTGTAATTACCCTGACCGATGGGCAAGGCTGCATTCTGGAGCTCACAGGCGATGCTGAAACCATGCGCGATGCCAGCCTTTTCGATATGATACCCGGGGCTTACATGGACGAAGACAGTGTAGGCACCAATGCCATGAGCCTGGCTATTGACGAAAACCGACCCATACAGCTTACTGCCCAGGAGCATTTTATCAATGCATATCACCGCTGGACCTGTTCTTCATCTCCCATACACAATACAGACGATGAGATTTTAGGGGCGCTCAACCTTATGGGCAAAAAAGACCAGGTACACTCTCATACACTCGGACTTGTGGTGGCAACGGTCAATTCCATCGAACAACAATTTCGCAACCAGAAACTTAACCAGGATCTGAGCGAAACTTCGGGGTTCCTCGATGCTGTGATTAACAATCTCTCCTATGCCACCTTTACTTTGAATACGCTGGGTTACATTAACCGGGTAAACAAAACTGCTGTAAAGATCTTTGACATCAGCCGCTCGGAATTGTATGGAAGACATATCAGCAAATATCTCAGCCGATGGGAAGAAATATGGAATACGGTAAAGGCCGGTGATAAATTGCTGGATGAGGAAGTGGTTGTTCATGCCATGCCCAAAAGCGGTGCTTTTGTAATGAGCGCTATGCCCATCCTTACAGAAGACAACGAGCTTAACGGCGTAGTGCTGACCTTTCGCGATATGAAACGGGTATACAGCATGGTAAACAAGTACACGGGCATGAAAGCCCATTATACATTCAGCGATATCATCGGATCGAGCGACAACATGAAACGTCTTATTGATTTTGCTGAAAAAATCTCTGACAGTCCCTCTACCGTTCTTATCAACGGGGAAAGCGGAACCGGCAAAGAAGTATTCGCCCAATCGATTCACAACGCCAGCTCCAGGCGCGACGCAGGGTTTGTTGCCGTTAACTGTGGCGCCATCCCTGAGGCTCTTTTCGAAAGTGAGCTTTTTGGTTATGACGATGGTGCCTTCACGGGAGCGCGCAAGGGAGGAAAGCCCGGAAAATTTGAACTGGCAAACGGCGGCACCCTGTTTCTGGATGAAGTGGGTGAAATGCCTCCCGACATGCAGGTGAAGTTGCTCAGAGTATTGCAGGAAGAGGTTGTAACAAGGGTAGGGGGCAACAAAACCATTCCCGTGGATGTAAGGATCATTGCCGCTACCAATAAAGATTTGAAAACCCTGGTGGATGAAAAGAAATTCAGACTCGACCTTTTTTATCGTTTGAGTGTAATCCCATTGAAAATTCCTGCCTTGCGCGAGCGAGGTGAAGATATTCGCACCCTAATCGAGTTTTTTCTGGGTACCAAAGCCTTCAAACTCAAGAAAAACATCCCCAGGCTTGACAAAGAGATCTATCAGTTGTTGATGCGATATGAATGGCCCGGCAATGTGCGTGAACTGGAAAATTTCATCGAAAAAACCGTAAACCTTGATGGGGCCATCATGCTGGATGTGGAGGATGAAGAGGCTTTCAGGAAAAAATATCTCAATCCGGAAGCCTACCATCCAGGGAACGAACTTGCCGGACCCCTATCCACAAGCATTCGCTCACTGGCAGAATTAGAAAAGGATGCCATCCAAAATGCCTTAAACCAACTCAATGGCAACAAAACCCAGGTTGCCAAAATGCTGGGCATTGGTCGCAATACGCTATACCTGAAAGCCAAACAATACGGGATCACTCTTTAGCCCTTCTGGTTCTGTTAGCTTTTGTCTTTGATATCTTTATCTTTCCGGAAATTCACGCTCCATTCTTCCGATGCAGGTTCTTGCTTTGCTGTTATTGCACACAGTATCCATTGAAGATTTCCTCCTTCCTGTCTTTGTCATTTATCATGACACTGTCATATTATGATACAATCCTTTTCGTAAAGCTGTTTTGAAATAGGACAACCGGTCGTGTTTATATTTCATGCTGAGATTGTTAAGAGCTGATATGCAATAAAGTAAGGGTATTGGCACGCAATGTGACCATGTATTGACAGCATTGTTAATAAATTAACAACATAAAGGTTTTTTTTGTTGTGATACTCACTATAAAAGCTGTAATGACATGGTTGAAACTAAAATGCAAATCGTAATATGCCTGGGTAGCTCTTGCTTCTCAAGAGGAAACAGAGACACCCTTGAGGTTGTAAAGAAATATTTGTCTACCCATAAGCTGGAAGAAAAAGTGATTTTTAAAGGCCAGCTATGCTCCCAGTCATGCAATAAAGGTCCTATAGTTTGGATTGACGGGGTTAAATACGAAACCATTACCCAATCCAATATCATCCCCCTGCTGGATCAGTTGCTGAATATGCACCCCGAAACCATTTGCTGATTCGTATAAAAGTATAAAGAAAGTGATACGGATGCAAAATTGCTTATGCAGATTTTGATTGAGAACCCCATCTTGCAGTAAACTTAAAAACGCAGAAATGAACGCCAACCAGCCTATTTATACCGAAGATAACAACTGCCAGGACTGCTACAAATGTGTTCGGCACTGCCCTGTAAAAGCCATACGTATCTCCAATAACTGTGCATCGGTTATTGATGAATTGTGCATTGCCTGCGGTAATTGTGTAGAAGTTTGTCCTGTAGGAGCCAAAAAAGTACGCTCAGATATTGAAGCCATCAAACACTTGCTGGTCAATGGCAAAAAGGTTATTTTGTCACTGGCACCTTCCTGGGTAAGCTCTTTCCCGGGAGTATCTGCTCAAACCATGATTTCACAACTAAAGCAGATGGGTTTTTATGCAGTTTCAGAAACTGCATTGGGTGCTGAGCTGGTCAACCGGCATTTGCGCAGCGAACTACTGGCTGCCGGCCCGGGCATCAGTCTGTCTTCTGCCTGTCCTACGGTAGTGGAATACATCAAAAGGCACAAGCCAGAGTATACCCCTTACATTTCCAATGTTTTCTCGCCCCTCATAGCCCACGCCAGTTACCTGAAAAGTTATTACGGTCCGGATGTGCATGTGGCCTTTGCCGGTCCCTGTATTGCCAAAAAAAGAGAGGCAGACAGTCAACGCCAGCTTTTGTCAGCTGCCATTACCTTTTGTGAGTTGAGTGCATGGATGGAAGAGCAGTGGTTTAATCCTGAGCCGGAGGATGCCTGTTTTGAACCTGTGGAGGCCGTTTCCGGCTCTTTGTACCCGGTAGAAGGAGGAATGATTGCCGGGCTCAACAATGGCAAAGGAGAAAGCACGCTGCAGTTTATGTCCTTTTCCGGGATAGAAGCCATGAAAGGTGTACTCAACAAGTTGGATGACTGGAAACCCAACAAAAGAATTTTTATTGAACTGCTAAGTTGTCCCGGAGGATGCATCAATGGTCCTGCCATTCCCGATAAGTCTTCCATGGGCTTTCGTTACAGCAATGTGTTGGATGCTTCTTCGGGAAAAATACAATCCATAGGTGATGGTAAAGAACTGGTGCATCCCGTGAGTATTTGCACTACCTATGAAGCGCTGAAACAAAGCCATGCAGAAAAAAAGTATGCCGCTTCAGATATCATGGAGTCGCTGCGTGCTGTGGGCAAACAAACCAGCAAAGACGAACTCAATTGTGGCGGCTGTGGGTATGAAAGTTGCCAGGAGTTTGCTATAGCCATGCTGGAAGAAAAAGCTGAACGTAACATGTGCGTTTCTTACATGCGCAGAGTGGCACATGATAAGGCTTCGGTTTTGCTGCAAAGAATGCCCAGCGGGGTAATGATTGTAGACGAAAACCTGAAGGTTATAGAATGCAACATCAACATGGCCCGCATGCTGGGAGAGGAAATCCAAATGATTTACGAGGTAAATCCGGGTTTGACGGGAGCAGATGTTAAAAAACTGGTCCCTTTTCACAAACTCTTTGACCAGGTGCTGACTGTAGGGAAGGACCTGCTGGATAAGGAATTTAAACTCAAAAACCGGTTGATCAAAGTATCGGTATTCAGTGTGCAGGCGCATAAAATTGTGTGCGCCATTGCAAGGGACTTATACAACCCTGAAGTACGCACCGACGAAGTGGTCAAACGCACCCGATCCATTATTACCGAAAACCTGGGGACAGTGCAGAAAATCGCCTATCTGCTGGGAGAAAACGCATCCAAAACTGAAACCAGCCTCAATTCGATTCTGGAAATCCTAACCCAAAACGAAGATGAATAGAAAACGGTATCACGTAGATGTTGACTGCCTGCAGCTTTCAAAGCATGGCTGTGAAGTGTGTGGTGACACTTTCCTTTCGCGTAAAATAAAAGCCGAGGATCGCACCATTGTGGCTGTCTCTGATGGGTTAGGCAGCGGTATAAAAGCCAATGTGCTGGCCACCCTTACGGCTTCTATGGCGGTAAACTTTACCCTGGAAAAACAACCCATCGACCGCACCGCCAAAATTATCATGTCCACGCTACCTGTCGACAAACAGCGTCAGATTAGCTACGCCACCTTCACCATTGCTGATATTGAGTCGGGAGGGGAAACCCGTATCATCGAGTTTGACAATCCGCCCTGGATGCTTTTTCGTGATGGCAAGCCCGTAATCATCGACCATGAGAAGCTGACCATCGAGCTCAACGACGGGAGAATCCGCGAAATGCACCATTACCAGTTTACCCTGCAGCTCAACGACCGGATTATCATTGTCTCTGATGGAGTAACCCAGAGTGGTATTGGCTCTGCCACCATGCCTTTCGGTTTTGGAGAAGAAGCATTGAGAGAATTTGTTGCGGGGCAATTTACCAATAATCCCGAAATGTCTGCTCATGATCTGGCACAGGCCATTGTGAAAAAATCCAATATCAACGACATCAACAAACCCAAAGACGACATCACCTGCACGGTATTGCATTTTCGCAAACCCAGAAGACTGCTGCTCTGCTCCGGCCCTCCTTACGATGAATCCAAGGATATGATGCTGGCCCAAATGGTGCAGGAGTTTCCAGGCAAAAAGGTGGTTTGCGGTGGTACCACCTCCAAGGTGCTGGCGCGCGAGCTTAACAAGGAAATTGATGTGGGTCTGGCATTGGACGATTCAGGGCTGCCCCCGGCATCTAAAATGGAAGGCTTCGACCTGGTTACCGAAGGCATTCTTACCATTGGACGGGTAGCCGAAATGCTCGAGCATCAGCAAAATACCCATGTCAAAGGAAACGGTCCTGCAGCAGACATCCTCCGGCTAATTATGGAGTCTGACGAAATACACCTGATGGTAGGCACCAAAATCAATGTTGCCCACCAGGACCCCTCCCTCCCTGTTGAGCTGGAAATCCGCAGAAACGTGATGAGGAAAATTGCACGCCTGCTGGAGGAGAAATTTTTAAAGGAAGTAAAAATACAATTTATCTGATGTACTATGGAAACAAAAACTGTAACTGTAATGATTTGTGCAGGCACCCACTGCTACCTGATGGGAGGAGCTGAACTTCAGCTTTTTCACGAATACCTGCCCGCAGGACTGCGCGACAGCGTGATTGTTACCGGCTCGCCCTGCCTGGGCAACTGTAACTGCGAAGGGTCGGGCAAACCTCCCTTTGTTATGGTCAACGATATCATTGTTGAGCAGGCTACCATTCAATCCCTGCTGGAAGTAGTGAATGCTGAACTGAAAAACTAAAAAATCAGGAATCTATGTCAGTAACAAATAACGCGATGATAATCCGGCGCGATTTACTTACGCGCATCATAAAACTCATGGAAAGGGAGGAGCTGGAAAAGAAAATTGACCGCATACCCCTGGAAGTCAGGCCCAGGGGTGAGGATTCCGTGCGTTGTTGCGTGCATAAAGACAGGGCCGTACTCAAATACAAGCTCATGGCCATCCTGGGTTTCAATATAGCAGATGAAACGGACGAACTGACCCCTTTGAGTGAGTATGTGCGCATGGCCTACAATGGTCGCTCACAATCCGATGTGGTACTTACGGTGGTAGATGAGGCATGCTCTTCCTGCAGGCAAACCAGCTACGAAGTCTCCAACCTTTGTCGGGGATGTGTGGCCCGTCCCTGTATCAACAACTGCCCCAAAGATGCCATCCGCTTTTTCAACGGTCAGGCACATATCGACCACAAAGCCTGCGTCAATTGTGGCAAATGTCTGAAAATGTGTCCTTTTCATGCCATCGTCTATATGCCGGTACCCTGCGAAGAGGTATGCCCGGTAAACGCCATCAAAAAGAATGACAGGGGGGTGGAGTATATCGACCCTGCCAAATGCATCAACTGCGGTAAATGCATGATAGCTTGTCCTTTTGGTGCCATCATGGAAAAATCGAACCTGGTGGACATCTTCCGCAACAAAATTGAAGGGAAAAAACTGATAGCCCTGCTGGCTCCTGCTATTGCCGGGCAGTTTGGCTCTGATATACAGCGCATTCGCAGCAGTTTTCATATGCTGGGCTTCGACTATGTGTATGAGGTGGCTGAAGGGGCCGAGCAAACCATCTTCAATGAAGCAGCCGAACTCAAAGAACGCCTGGAGGAAGGACAGCCCTTCATGACCACCTCTTGCTGCCCCGGCTATACCTCGCTGGTGGACAAACATATACCGGCGCTCAAACCCTTTGTGTCGCACACCCGATCACCCATGCATTACATGGCAAAAAAAGCCAGGGAAGAACACCATGATGCATGCATCGTGTTTGTCAGTCCCTGCCCGGCCAAAAAATGGGAAGTTTATCACGATTCTTATACAGACTACACACTCAGTTTTGAAGAGTATGGTGCATGGCTGGTAGCCCGCCAACTCGATCTCAATGACATCGAACCCCTGGAAGGCGGGTACACGCCCGCAGCCGAAGCCAGGGGATTTGCAACATCGGGAGGTGTAACGGCAGCAGTAAAAAAAGTAGCTGAAGGGGTAAACATAAATGAAACCATTATCAATGGAATCGATAAAGCAGCATTGCGACAGCTGAAAAATATGCCGCGCAATTACCAGGGCAACTTCGTGGAAGTAATGACCTGCGAAAATGGGTGTATAGGCGGCTGCAACGTTATCAGCAACCCCCGCCTGGCAGCAAAAAAAATCCAGGAGGCCATGGATAATGCACCGGGAATACTGGCGGAGAAAATACTCCCCTGATTACAGGCTTTGTCCTTTCAGATGGAAATACAGAAAACCTGAAAAAAAGAATTGGGGCACTTGAACTTTCCGGGGATTCAACCATTTGTTGTTTGTATTGTTTATTGATCAATCCTGCTTAAACGGCGGGAAGGTCTAAAGTTTTAAACAAAGAAGTACTGCAAAGCTTATTTTCCCTAAATTTGCTGTTCTGACTACAACAACTGATTGATGACCCTGAAAGAAATAAAAGCTCCTGTAGAGCATCATATCGACGAGTTCGAAAAACAATTCCGACAGTCCATGAAGAGCAAAGTGCCTTTGTTGGACAAGATTACACGCTATATTGTAAAAAGGAAAGGCAAACAGATGCGTCCGCTGTTTGTCTTTTTTACGGCACAACTTTGCGGCGGAATCACCGAAAAAACCTACCGTGCCGCATCGCTCATCGAGCTGTTGCATACCGCTACCCTGGTACACGACGATGTGGTGGACGACAGTAACGAACGCAGGGGCTTTTTCTCCCTCAACGCTCTGTGGAAAAACAAAATCTCAGTACTGGTGGGCGATTATCTTCTCTCGCGCGGATTGCTCCTCTCGCTTGATAACGACGATTTCGAACTGCTTAAAATCGTTTCCCATTCGGTAAAACAAATGAGCGAAGGAGAGCTGCTGCAACTGGAAAAAGCGCGCAACCTGGATATCAAGGAAGAGGTGTATTTCGAAATCATCACCAAAAAAACCGCCTCCCTCATCGCTTCCTGTTTTGCCTGTGGTGCTGCATCGGCCGGTGCCGACAAGGAAACCCAGGAAAAACTGCGCCTCATGGGCGAATACACCGGCATCGCCTTCCAGATCAAAGACGACCTGCTGGACTACAACAACGGCAAAAACACCGGAAAACCTACCGGCGGCGATATCAAGGAGCGCAAACTTACCCTCCCCCTCATTCACCTGCTCGACCAGTGTTCCTATATGGAAAAGAGAAGAATCATCAACACGGTGAAAAACCATGGCAACGACCCCGAGAAAGTGGCCCAGCTCATCGACAAAGTCAACAAAAGCGGTGGTATCAACTACTCCCTCAAAATAATGGAAGAGAACCTGGGCAAAGCCTTCGATATCCTCCACAGCTTCCCCGAAAGCCAATGGCGGCAGTCATTGCAAGACCTGGTGCAGTTTACCATTGATCGGGAGAATTGATTTT
>RECE01000221.1 GCA_007694165.1 Bacteroidota bacterium | reverse complement strand
CTGGCCGACAGCAAAATCACCTCATTAGACGCCGGCAAAGCAAAATCCGGCTCCACCTCATGATTGGCAATGGCAGAAAGGGCATCCTTGATGGCCAGCCACACCGAGAAGCACAGCATAAAGGGAGGTTCTCCCACCGCTTTGCTTTGTTTGATGGTGTTGGGATTGGGCACACCTTCCAGCAGCTTCACCCTGAAATCTTCAGGAACATCCTGCACGGAAGGTATTTTATAGGTGTCGGGGCTGTGATTCAACATTACCCCCTGCTCATTCCATTTGATTACTTCGGTGGTGCACCAGCCCACTCCCTGGATAAATGCACCTTCCACCTGCCCCATATCTACGTTGGGATTGAGCGATTTTCCTGCATCGTGCAGAATATCGGTACGCAGGTTTTTGTAGTGCCCGGTGAGCATATCAACCTCCACTTCGGCCACTGCCATGCCAAAGGCAAAATAATGAAAGGGCTTGCCCCTCCCGATGGCTTTGTCGAAATGGATGTCGGGTGTTTTGTAAAAACCCGTGGCACTCAAACTAATCTGTGCCAGATACGCCAGGGGTATAAGCTCTTTAAAAGCAATTTTGTTTTCAGGATCATCGCTGAAAAAGACAAAGTCATTTTCAAATCTCACCGAGCTGCTATCGACCACCACGCTCCCACCCTTTCGCTTCATGAGCTCTGTGGCAGCCAATGGTGCAAGCCGTTTTTTGAGTTTCTCTACAGCATTTTTGATGGCCATTCCATTGAGGTCGCTGCCTGATGAAGCTGCCGTGGCCGAAGTGTTGGGCACTTTGGAGGTGTTGGTGGCATTTACTTTGATATTGCCTGGTGAAATGCCAAGTTCCGATGCCGCCACCTGCAGCATCTTCACGTGCAGCCCCTGCCCCATTTCGGTGCCGCCATGATTGACCAATACGGTTCCGTCCTGATAGATATTTACCAAAGCGCCGGCCTGGTTAAGGAAACTGGTGGTGAAAGAGATTCCGAATTTTACAGGAGTAAGGGCAAGCCCTCTTTTCACGTAACGGCTCTTTTGGTTAAAAGCGTTAATCTGCTCCCTTCTTTTGTGATAATCCGAGGATGCTGTAAGTTGATCCCAGAGGGTATACAGCCGGTTGTTTTCCACCTGCTGCTCAAAATGGGTGGTATTGCGATCATCGATGCCATAAAAATTCAGATAGCGAACCTGGGCAGGATCCTTTTTCAGGAACCGGCCTATGCGGTCGATGGCATTTTCAATGACGGCCATTCCCTGGGGTCCGCCAAATCCGCGGAATGCTGTATTGGAAGGGAGGTTCGTTTTCCACGCCTTCCCTTGCACATATATGTGCGGGATGAAATAGGTATTATCGGCATGAAACACGGCTCTTTCCAGGATGGCCATACTCAAATCGGTGGATGAGCCGGCATTGGAGTTGAGCAATACTTTGTAGGCAAGGATTTTTCCTTCATCATCAAAACCTATCTCATAATCCGCAATAAAAGGATGGCGTTTTCCGGTCATGATCTGGTCATCATCGCGAAACAAATGGATTTTTACCGGTTGCCGGGTAGCGCTGGCCAGCAGGGCAGCCCAGGCAGCAACATGATTGGCCTGGGTTTCTTTGCCACCAAAGGCACCTCCCATGCGTCGGGTTTCTACAGTAACATCATTTCTGTTTGCTCCCAGCACCTCTGCAACGATGGCCTGGGTCTCCGAGGGATGTTGCGTAGAACTGAATACATTCATCTCATTATCTTCTCCCGGCACACACAAACAGCTCTGGGTTTCCAGGTACCAGTGCTCCTGCGCTCCGGTGGTCAGGCGCCCGGAAAGACGATGGGGTGCCTTTTCCAATCCTGTATCCACATCACCACGGCTGATAACCCTGGGTGTGCCCATGGATGAGCCATTGGCCATGGCCTCCTCAAGGGTGACAACAGCAGGAAGATCTTCATATTGGATATTTACTTTTGCAGCAGCCTCTTTGGCAATATCAGATGTTTGGGCAGCAATGAGCACAATGGCCTGCCCGATAAAAATTACTTCATCCACAGCCAGACAAAGTTCGTCATGCACCACAGGCCCCATCTGGTTTAGCCCGGGTATATCTTTATGGGTAAGAACAGCATGAACTCCGCAAACCTCCCTGGCAGCTGCCACATCGCAGGAAATGATCCGGGCATGGGCTTTATCACTGTAAACAACATGGCCATGCAACATCCTGCTTCCGCCATCCATATCATTGACATAAACCGACTCGCCGGAAACATGTTTATGGGCACTGTCGTGATATATTGCGTTGTTACTCATATTCAAACATTTTAGGTTAACCTCCGGTTTGTTTTCCTGCAAAAACGATTGCAATTCCTGGCGGTTTGAGCCAACTATAGAGACGAATCCTTTTCACCAGTATCATTGTAAAACTTCAGCAACAGGTTGGAAGCAGCTATTTTACGTGCCTCCTTATGTGCCCGCGCATCAGAAAGGGGGGTAAATTCTTCCTCAACCAGTTTCATGGCCTTGTGTATTTGCTTCTCCTCCCAGGGCTCCCACAGCAAAAATGTTTCGGTACGGGTGGCCCTTTGTGTCTTTGCAGCCATTCCCCCATAGGCAAGTATTACTTCCTCTGTCCACCCTTTTTTATCCAGCTTCAGAGCAAAAGCAGCACTTACAGTGGAAATATCCAGGTCTTTGCGCCGTGACACCTTGTAGGATTTGATAAGGGTATCTTTGTCCGGAACCGGAATGATGATTTGTGTTATCAATTCACCGGGAAGCAATGCCGTTTGCCGGTAACCTGTAATAAATTCTTCGATGGGCAGCGTGCGTTCACCTTTGGTTTTATGATGTAAACGTACCTTGGCCTTGTAGGCAAACAACAAAGGAAGGGCATCCCCGATGGGGGAAGCGGAGCCAATGTTTCCTCCCAGGGTGGCCATATTTCGAATCTGCAGCGATCCGAATACCACCAGCATATCGTAAAGAGCAGGAAGGGTTTCTCTTACGAGATTTTTCAGTTGTTCGAGGGTAATCGCTGCACCAAAGGTTAAGGGATTTTCTTCTGTTGCATAGTGCCTGAGCTCCCTGACTGCCGAAAGATCAACCACCACGGGAAAAAACTCATTCTTTTTGGTTTGCCGCAAAGCTACATCGGTGGCACCACTCACAAGAACCGCATCAGGATAACGCTCCCTGATTTCCAGCGCTGCATCCAGGCTTGCCGGGAGAAAATATTGCTGCCCCATTGCAGAAAGCACCAAATCAGCAGCACTTTTTTCCATACTGGCAATCATTTCCTCCACCTGCGGTTCAGTGATACTAAAATGATCTTTCCCATGATTCTGACATGCCTTTTGGGCCGCATTGACAATGGGCTGGTAACCGGTACATCTGCAAAGATTCCCGGTGAGAGCGTCGAGGATTACTTCACGGGAAGGGTTGTGATAATTTTTGTAAAGCGCAAACATGGACATGATAAAACCCGGCGTACAGTAGCCGCACTGACTGCCGTTTTCTGTAACCATCAAATCCTGCACAGGATGAAGCCCGGAAGGACCATAGGAGGTATCCTTAAGATTCTCAACGGTTATCAATTGCTTGCCATGTATCATGGGAAGAAACACCAGGCAGGAGTCCAATGCTTCATAGTTCAGCCTGCCATTTTCACCCTTTGAAGCTACCACCACCGTACATGCTCCGCAGTCTCCTTCGGCGCATCCTTCCTTCACCCCTTTGTGATTGTCGAGCGAACGAAGATAATTGAGCACTGTGGTGCTGGGTTTAAAAGCAGTGGAGCCATCAAACCTGATGGAGTGCAATTTCCCGTCAAGAATAAAAGTTACGGTGTCGGAACGGCTCATAGGTTCAATTTTTTGTTTCTAACATCGATGATTCGTGCAAGTATACTGATAGCAATTTCATCAGGGGTTTCAGCCGCAATGGGGACACCCATGGGAGTATCAAAAGTTTCAAACTCGTGAGGTGTAAAATGACCATCTCCAACCAGCTGCTCCCGGGCCCGGGCCACCTTGCGACTGCTGCCAATCATTCCCAGGTAACCAAAGGGTTTCTTTCCCAACAATTTGAGCAGTTCAAAATCGTGCTCATGGCTGGGAGTCATGATGGTGATGAAACTTTTCTCATCATACTCAAGGGTTTCCAGGCTTTGGAAATAATCGCCATGGATAAAACTTCCGTACTTCTGCTCTTCCTCCGAAAATGCAATGGGTCTGAAGTCGAGCAGGGTTACTTCGAATTCGAATTTACAGGCCAGCGCTGCCAGGGCCTTGCCCACATGGCCGGCACCAAAAATGTACAAACGTGTTTTTACACCCAGTGGCTCGATATATACCTCCACGTTGCCACCACATTGCATACGCAAATCTTCTTCCAGAAGGTAATATTTCTTCTGGACTTTTCCTGTTCTGATAACAGCTTTGGCTTCATCAATCACCTGTTGTTCAATGGCGCCACCTCCTACTGTGCCCAGGATGGAGCCATCGGAAGCCACCAGCATTTTCGACCCGATTTTGCGCGGAGTAGAGCCTTCTGTGTCGGTTACAATGCACAATGCTGCCGACTTGTGTTTTTGTAAAAATTCCGGTATTTGATGGTAGAGGTTCATCTGTCTGTAATTTTAATTTCCTGATATTATGGCATCTATGCTTCCAATGAGAGCTTCCAATGAGAATCCAATAATGTCAGCGCTACGCGCCTTTGGGTTTTGGGGTTGCATTATGTTTCTACCATAATTCCAGCGCTACGCGCCTTTTTTAACTGTTTGTATTATCTTTTATTCCCAGATCCTTATCCTTCCCAAAAAATCGGAACAGGCTGCATGTGTTAAGGTACTGATCACAAATGCTTCATAGTGTTCAATTATTTCCGGTTATGTTTGATTAGAGTGTTTTTAGCGGAAACTCTTTAGTACTAGTTAATTCATTTTATAATGTAACCCCTACAGGGTATAGAGAAACATTCCGGATATAAGCTACAATAATTTATCAGGCAAAAGTTAAGTATTCCTGTAATTACCGCGTAGCGGTTTAATTATTGTAGAAAAAAAAGTTGCTCTCTGTTCCTTTTACCGCGTAGCGGTTACACTTCAAAATCTCAATGTGTCAAAGTAGTATCAGATAATCTGTCTTGAATCATCTTTGACGGTTTTATTCAAAAACCCGCTCCTTGCTTCGCACCAGTAATTTTTCCAGCACTTCTGCCGGATTTTTGAACCGGTTGGTAAACATCATGGCAGCAATGACATAAGGTTTATAACCCGCTTCCAGGTACGTGGGAATGCGGTATTGCTCAAACACCTCTTCCGAAACTTCACCTTTTTTGCAGGAAACATCACTGATATCGGCAGGCAGGCAATGCATATACAAAGCCTTCCCGTCGCGGGTAAGGTCCATCTTTTCCCGGGTGCATTCCCAGTCGATATACCGTGCATTATTGGCCAGGCACTCTTTTTCCAGTTCTTTCAGTCCGGCAGTATCTCTGCTGCGCAAAAGATCTGTGCGCCGTTCCATAACATGGTAGGGAGCCCAGCTCTTGGGATATACAATATCAGCACCCGCAAAGGCATCGTCCATGCTGTTGGATACACTGAAACTGCCACCGGAATCATCCGCATTTTTCCGGGCCACGTCCATCACTTCGGGAATAAGCCCGTAGCCTTCGGGGTGGGCAAGGGTAACTTCCATACCAAAGCGGGTCATCAGACCAATGATGCCTTGCGGCACCGAAAGGGGCTTCCCGTAGCTGGGAGAATAAGCCCATGTCATGGCAATCTTCTTCCCTTTCAGGGCATCTGCGGAACCATAATGATTGATCAGGTGCATCAAATCGGCCATGGATTGTGTGGGATGGTCTACATCGCATTGCAGGTTGACAATACCGGGACGAGATGGGAGTACCTGATGTGCATAACCATCTTTCAGGGCTTCAGCCACCTCTTTCATATAGGTATGCCCGGCCCCCAGGTACATATCGTCTCGGATGCCAATGATTTCAGTGAGAAAAGAGATCATATTGGACGTTTCTCTTACGGTTTCTCCATGGGAAATCTGTGACTTTTCCTCATCCAGATCCTGAACCGCAAGACCTAAAAGGTTGGCTGCAGAGGCAAAAGAAAACCGTGTGCGCGTGGAATTGTCCCTGAATTGCGATACCGCAAGACCGGAATCAAAAACCCGGGTGGAGATATTGTTGGCACGCATTTGCTTCAGGGCTTCTGCCACCAGCAAAACCAAATCGAGTTCATTACGGCTCTTTTCCCATGTGAGCAAAAAGTCTTTTCCCTTAAGACTAACTCCGGTGTTGCGGATTTTATCGATGATTGCGTTGATGTTTTCCATATGCTATGATTTTGTGATGGATTTACAGGTAAATGATAAAACGATACTTTTCGTGACATGGTTTGTGTTGCCAGGCTGCGGATGAGATATATCCGGACAATTTCCATGGCATTGCATGGAACAGTCAGTTAATCCTGCGGTTTCACAAGCTATTGTTCGATTTTAAAGGCAAACAATGTATAAAAAGCCGATGCAGCCACCAGGTGATCCACGGGAACCTTCTCATCGGGAGCATGGGCAAGTACTTCATTGCCGGGGCCAAAACCAATTATGGGGATTTTGTGGATTCCGTTGATGGTAACCCCGTTGGTGGAGAAGGTCCATTTATCAATAAGGGGTTCTTTTCCGAAAAGCTCCCTGAAAGTAGCGGCACCCGTTTGGACAATGGGGGCATTTTCGTCAATTTTCCAGGTGGGATAATATTTTTCCATACCGTACTCCAGGCCGGTAAAAGCTTTGCCTTCGTAATGAAGCACCTCTACTTTGGCTTCCGGATGATTGATAGCATTCTTCACCTCCTCCACTGCACTCTCTTTGGTTTCTCCCCAGGTGAGCCGGCGGTCGAGGTGCAAACGGGCCGAATCGGCAACCGCACACAAGGAAGGACTTCCGGATACAAATTCAGAAATTGTGATACTTCCCTTTCCCAGGAATGGGTCGGTATGAAGTCGTTCGTGGAGTTTCTCTATTTCCAGAGCTCCGCGCGAGGCCATGTAAATGGCATTTTTTCCCCGTTCGGGGGCCGAGCCATGCGATGAAACACCCCTGTAAGTTACGTGCATCTCCATGCGTCCGCGATGTCCGCGATACACATTGAGGTTGGTAGGTTCGGTGCTGATAACAAAATGGGGTTTGATTCCGGTTTCCTCGATAATGTACTTCCAGCAAAGACCGTCACAGTCTTCTTCCATCACGCTGGCCACACAATAGAAGGTAATTCCCTCAGGCACTCCGATTTCTTTGAGTATACGCCCGGCGGTTATGGTGGCGGCGATGCCCCCTTTCTGGTCTACAGTGCCCCTGCCATGCACATGGCCATCGGCAATATGCCCTGAAAAGGGATCAAAACTCCAGTTGTCGGGATTGCCCACATCTACAGTATCGATATGCCCGTCGATGGCCAGGATGGTGGGCCCGGAGCCGATGCGCCCCAGCACATTGCCCAGGGGATCCATCACTACCTCATCAAAACCGGCTGTTTGCATTTGCAGCATCACTTCGTCCTGCACGTCTTTCTCCTGGCTGCTCATCGATTTAATCTGCACCAGCCGCGAAAGGTTGTGAGCAGTATAATCGCGGTATTTTTCTGACAGCTCGTTGATTTTTTCTATCAATGCTTTAGTATCCATAAAAGTTGTGTTTTGGTTTAGGGTTCCATTGGGAATGGGGGTGCAATATATGAAAAAATATGTTATTTACGTAGGGTATTGTGCGATGAGTTCTTGGTGGGGGGGATAATGGGTTTTAGGAATCCAGAGTATGTTTAAATCATTAGTGACCGATAAAATATTTATTTCAAATTAATTTGGGATAGACTTCTCACTCCGTTCGAAGTGACAGGCAGTTAGTTATTTGGAGGTGTATTGAAATATTGTTTTGCTCATTTTCCTGACTTTTATCGATGTGCGCTGTCATCAACAATTTTCATTTAGTTACGGTTGTTTCGCAGCGCCATTAATTTTGTGATGATTCCTGAACTATAATCATATCACTCCCATCGGAGTTAAGGGTGGTTCATGGTTTGACGTTTTGTGCTGTGGTTTCCCGATCCCAATTTCCAATTCCCGATTTCCCAAACTAACAATCTTACACCCCAATAATCTATAATCTTATAATCCGCTAATTTTCAATCCCAAATTCCAAATCCCTGTTTCCTTAACTAACAATCCGATAATCTTACAAACCAACAATCCCATTCTAAATTCTGAAATCTGCATTCTAAAATCCTCGTCTCTTGTCTCTACCAAAAATCTTACAAACCCCCAATCCCATTTCACATTCTGCATTTTAAATTCTGCATTCTAAAATCTGCACTCTAAATTCTCCATTCTAAAATCTGCATTCTGAAATCTGCATTCTGAAATCTGCATTCTGACAAAAAATCACTATTTTTACCTGACAAACCCGGACTCCAAACCCAAAAAAACCAAACCCATGCAAAAAAACATTTACCTTTTGATCTTTTCCGGAATATTCCTTTTTACATCCTGCGGCCCTGGTGCTGGTTCCATAGAAGACAACCGTAGCAACGAAGTCTTGCAGGAGGTCTTTCAATTTGAGCATGAATCTTTTCAGGCATTTTTTGACAACCTCAATTCTTTATGTGGGCAAACCTTTGAGGGGAGGCAGGTTTACATGCAGGAAGGGAGAGAAAGCTGGGAAGACAAAAGAATGATTATGAAAGTGGACATGTGCATGCCCAATGTGATACAAGTGCCCTTCCACCTGGACGAAGATCAGTCGCGCACCTGGATGTTTCTCAACGAAGAAGGGCAATTACGATTCCGTCACGACCATCGCCATGAAGACGGCACCCCCGAGGAGATTACCCTGTATGGAGGGTATGCGGATGCAGAACGTGGCACAGCCTATCGCCAGGTTTTTCCGGCCGATGAATACACCATTGATTTGCTCACCCGCGGTGTTGGGAGCGAATGGGTCGTGGAGATGAATGAAGAAATGACAGTTTTTAGCTACGAGTTGCACTACCAGGGGGAGTTGTTGTTTCGTGCAGCGTTTGATCTAACCCGACCCATATGAGTCCCAAAAAAATAAAAACCCTACTGATTGACTTTCTGGATGTGCTCAAAAAAACTGCCATCCGATGGGATCAGGCCAATCCATGGCGACAAAGCGCCATCCTGGCCTACTATTCCATTTTTTCGCTTCCGGCACTTATTCTTATCATGGTAATGTTTGCAGGTTACTTCCTGGGGGAGGAATCCGTTTCACAGCAGGTGAACGAACAGGTAGAGGAACTGCTGGGACCCGAAGTAGCCGGCATGGTTGAAACCATGGTCCAAAATGTGGCCGAAACAGGGACATCTACTACTACGTTTCTTATTGGCATTGGCTTTCTGATTTTTGGTGCCACTACCATTTTCTACCAACTTCAGATGTCGCTCAACCTCATTTGGGGTGTAGTGCCCAAACCCAAAAAAGCATTCCTGAAGTACCTGAAAGATCGCCTGTTTTCCTTCGGGCTTATTGTGTCGCTGGGATTTTTGATGCTGATATCTTTGCTGCTGAATTCCATCATCTCGCTGCTGGGTGACTGGATGACAAACTTCTGGCCCAACATGATTCCTTCGGTTCTGTTGTTATCCAACTACGCACTCAACCTGATTGTTATTACTACCCTGTTTGCCCTGATGTTTAAGATATTACCCGATGCGATCATTCGCTGGCGTTCGGTATGGGTAGGCGCATTTCTCACCTCGTTGCTTTTTGCCCTGGGTCAGTTCGGATTGAGCTTGTATTTCAAAATGGCTGATCCTGCCTCATTATACGGTGCGGCAGCATCTATTATACTCATCCTGATATGGACCTCTTATGTGGCGATGATCATTTTGTTTGGAGCAGAATTTACCAAACAGTGGGCCATCAAATTCGGGCATGGCATAAAAGCCAAGGATAGCGCCGAGCTTATTGATACGACCAAAGATTACTTCACCCTGGAATAGACAAAAAGGAACGATAAGCCTGCGGAGTATTGATATTGAGCAAAATGCGCTCATCAGGGAAATCCATACGGTATCCGTTGAAGTTTTTCAGGAAGTCACGTAATACCGGCAGAGGTTCAGGGCAATTTAATACCGCCGTTGCCACTTTCTCATTTATCAGCAATGGATGCCCTCCCTTGTCTTTACAGACAGGAACCAGGTAGTCATGCCCCTGCAGTGCTCCTGCCATTTTCTCAATGAGCGAGCTGCTCACAAAGGGATTGTCGATGTTATGAACGAAACATGGCCCGGCATCCTTAATTAGCCCCAGCCCGCATTGCAATGAATACATCCTCCCCTTTTCGGGATGGGGGTTTACGGCTATCTGCAGGTTTTCAGGCAGCATTTCCTGAAAAAGCAACCCCTCCTGCTGATCGTTCACCACTACTACCGGAGCTATTCCTGCCCTGCTGTACTCCCGTACAATATACTCCAGGAAGGTTTCTCCGGAGGGCATGGAAAGTTTCCATTTGGGAACTCCCATGCGGCTGCTGTGGCCGGCGGCCAGGATAATGGTGTGGTGGTTTTTCAGGATTGAGGAGGGTTGAGACATATACTATTTTTTAT
>RECE01000308.1 GCA_007694165.1 Bacteroidota bacterium | reverse complement strand
CCCTGCACTAATGCTACTGCTTTCCATTGCCGACATTCCTCTTTACCTTGCCATAGGCTTTGCAGCCAGCATCATTGGAGCCTTACCCTTCGGGTTGGTGAACCTGAGTGTACTGCAAAGTGCTGTAAATAAGGGCATACGCTCAACACTTCCGGTTTCTGGCGGAGCCAGCGTAGTAGAGATAGGGTATGGGATAGTGGGAATTTTTGCCGGAAAACTCATTTGGGAGTACACACACAATAATTTGTGGTTTCATATAATCTCCGCATCCATTTTACTCATTACCGGTGGAGTGTTTTTCGCAAGAAAACAAAGGTTTGACTTTAACCTCAATCCTGCTTTCGGGGGCTTCACGTATGGCATATTGCTAAATTTGCTTAGCCTGCAGGTACTGGCCTACTGGATTATTACCGGCAGTATCCTGTCATCTGCCGGTTTTCTGCCTCATGCACCCGCCACCATTGCAATTTTTCTTGCCGGAATTGGAATGGGTAAAATGGGTACCCTATGGGCTTATGCGTATTTTGGAGAAGAAATCATTGGCCGATCTGTGCGGATTTCCCGCAACATCAACCGCCTGGTGGGTATTATTCTTATGGCCGTGGCAGGAATAGTTATGGTGAAAGGAGTTATGTAAGGTTAAGGTAAACCTTTTCCAGCAAGCCAAACAACTGCCGGGTGTCTTGATCATCCAGCTCTTTCAGTGCTGTTTCCAGCACCTGTTCTGCGTACTGAGAAAGCGAATTGTACAATCGCCGGCCATCGGAAGTTAAAGCAAGGGTTTTGGAACGACGGTCTTGTTCTGAAACCACCCTTTCTACCCAACCGGCCTTTTCCAGCCGGTCGAGGGTGCGATTCACCGATACTTTGTCCATCAGCAGGTAACTGCCGATTTCTTTCTGGGTGGGATGCTCCCGCTTGCTGAGCATGGAAATGATACTCCACTGTTCTGCTGAAATGGAGATGCCATTTTGGGCAAAAACCTCTTCCAGGCGTTGTCCCAGCAAGCGCGAAACCTGCTGGGTGATTTTGCCCAGCGAATGGTCAAAGTCATATTGTATTTTAGAATGTGTCACGCTTGCAATTTCCAGCTTTAGAGATTAATAGTTTCTGATGCAATGTGCAAAGATAAAGAAGATAAAACATCCCCTCATGCAAAGTTGTTGTTAATATTATAATCACCCTTATCCATCTGTTTTTTTTACTTTTAAAACTCCGGTATTATGAACCTCACTATCACTCTTTTTTACGGCTCAGTTCGCAGCGAAAGACAAGGCATCAAAGCGGCACGTTATCTGGAAAACCAGCTCAAAGAACGAAATATCCAGGTTCATTTCATCGACCCCCGGGAATACCCTCTCCCCCTTCTCGATAAAATGTACAAGGAATACGAAGCAGGCAAAGCACCCGCAACGATGGAAAAGATTGCGGGATTTTTAAAAGCATCAGACGGCATTCTGATTGTTACTGGCGAATACAACCACAGCATCCCTCCTGCCCTGAAAAACCTGTTAGATCACTTTCAGCAGGAATATTTTTTCAAGCCCTCAGCCATTGCATCCTATTCAGCGGGCCACTTTGGAGGGGTAAGGGCGGCCGTGCACTTAAGAGTCATAGTTGGAGAACTGGGCATGCCGGCCATTTCGTCCATGTTGCCTTTGCCGGGCATCGGGAAATTATTTGATGAAAACCTTAAGCCCACCAATAAGTACACCCATCCTTCTACCCAAAAATTTCTGGATGAGTTTATCTGGTACATTGAAGCCTTCAAAACCCAAAGAAGCAAAGGAACTCCTTATTAGCCCTTACAGCTTGCAAGCACTTCAAACCCTGAATCCTCCGGATAATATTGCCCGAAACAAATGACATACAATGCTTAAAAAACACTCCAACCCGGCTGTGGGTTCCGATTTTTTTATGGCCAACGCGAAAGATTTCAAACAGGCACTGAAATTATCGCCTGACCACCTGAAATTCATCTGGAACAGAAACACACACCCCGCAGAATTGCTGGTGGACGGCAGCCCTCTGACACTTTTTCCCAACCAGGTTTTATGCTGCACCTATCTGCAGCATATAACCTGTGAGTTGAAGGAAGATGCAGACCTTATCCTCTTAAGCTTCAACAAAGCCTTTTATTGCATCCACACCCATGATGCAGAAGTATCTTGTAACGGGCTACTGTTCTTTGGCAGCGACTACACCCCTGTTATACAAGTGGATGAGCATGAGCAGCAAAGTCTCAACACCCTGGTAAAAGTGCTGGAAGAAGAATTTGACACCATTGACGGCAACCAGGAAGAAATGCTGCGCATCCTGCTGAAACGCTTTATCATCAAATCTACCCGCATTGCCCGTAAGCAGATGCTCAAAGGTGACTTACCTGAAGAGCGCATCGACATTATCCGGCAATTTAACGTGCTGGTGGAAGAACATTTCAAAAGCCTCAAACATGTTTCTGATTATGCAGCAATCATGCACCGCTCGCCCAAAACCCTGACCAACGTTTTCAGTCAGCATGCATCCAAAAGCCCTTTGCAGGTCATTCACGACCGAATCATACTGGAGGCCCGGCGCATGTTAATTTTTACCGACAAATCGGCCAAAGAGATTGCATGGAAACTGGGCTATGAAGACCCTTCCCAATTCAGCCGCTTTTTCAAAAAGAACACCCAAATGAGTATTCAGGATTTTAAGGAAAAGTATAAAAAAATAAGTTTCGGGCAGTTTTGACATGCCAAAGGGTTAAACAGCCATTTCTTACCTCCCTGTTTCGCTGCAACTTTGTATCATCAATTTTATGTTTAACTATTAATCCATTAAAATTATGACAAAGTTTCAAGTTCCCACCCGCGAACAAGTGACCCCTGAAAATCAGGCCATTTTTGACAAACTGAACAGCCAGATGGGATTTGTTCCCAACATTTACGCAACCTATGCATTCTCCAAAGATGCGCTGGGGCGTTATATGAGTTTTGCAGGCGGCAAAACCAGCCTCAATGCCAAAGAGAAAGAAGTCATCAACCTCATTGTAAGCCAGGTAAACGGTTGTACCTATTGCCTGGCAGCACATACTGCCGTTGGCAAAATGACCGGATTTACCGATGAGCAGATTCTGGAGCTGAGAAAAGGCACTGCATCTTTCGATACAAAATTCGAGGCCCTGGTAAAACTGGCCAAAAGCATCATTGTAAACCGGGGCAGTGTGGATGATGCCACCCTGGAGGCATTCTTCAATGCAGGTTACGACAAGGGCAACCTGGTGGATGTGATCCTGGCCGTGGGCGAAAAATCCATTACCAACTTCCTGCACAAAGTAACCGATATCCCCATAGACTTCCCCGAAGCTCCCGGTCTTTCCTGATACTTCATCAACCATCCTGACAAGGCCCTGGCAGGCTTTGTCAGGGTTTCACAATCTCACGTCTATCTCTACTTTGACACATTATGATTATATCGTGTAACCGCTACGCGGTAAAAGGAACATGGAGCGACTTTTTTCTACAATAATTAAACCGCTACGCGGTAATCACAGGAATACCCATCTTTTGCCTGATAAATTATTGTAGCTTCAGATATCCGCAATGTTTCTCTATTACCCTGTAGGGGTTACATTTTAAAATGAATTACTAAATGTGTCAAAGTAGTACTATTATAACAAACAGATTCTATTACACACTTAAAATTTAAGAAATTATGACACTATTGAAATCCATTTTTGCAGGCATGGCAGTAATGCTGCTGGTATCTGCAGCCGCCATGTCGCAGGCCAAAGTAATTGCGGTTGTAAATCATGCGGACTGGTGTGGCACCTGCAAGGCCAATGGCGAAAGAGCCATGACCGTGTTTAGCGAATTTAATCCTGATGGAACCATACAGTTTGTGGTAAATGATTTGACAAACGATGCAACCAAAAAGGCTTCAGCAAAAACGCTTAAAGAACACGGACTCTACAAGGCCATGGAAGAAAAAAGGAAAACGGCTTTGGTTTATTTTTTTGATGCCCAATCCAAAGAACTCATCAACGAAATCAGTGTAGGCAAGAGTAATGAAGAAATTGCATCAGCCATGAAAACCGCGCAAAAAGGTTCAAAAAGTAAGATAGATTAAAATAACAAATAACCTTTAACCAGGCAAACGAAGCTGTCTCATAGGTGCCAATTGGCCGTTGAGCCGTTCGGCATACTCACCGTAATACCTGTCGAAACGCCTTCAGGTTATCATGCCAGATACCCGCTTCGACATGCTCAGCGTCCGGATAAGATAAGGCGTTTGGGACAGCTTCGTTTTGCGACATAAAACATCCGACAAAGCATTATTTTTTGATGGAAAAAAAAACCTGTAATAAATGGTAAATCCTGTCAGGTTTTGGCAGCCGGACTGACCAATTAATACATATCCATTGACAAAGGCATGGGATAAATATCAGCCCGCCAAACAGTCAAATATAAAGCATAAAAAAAATGTTCGCCTTATTAAGTAGAATATGCCGGATATCTAACATAAGTTTTACTAACCTAAAAACCCATAAAAGATGATACGATTTATTTTAAGTCTGCTGACACTTTCAGCCTTTGTCTTCCAGGGGTGCACAGATGACACAATCAACGACAACCAGGGAGGTAATGGAAACGACACATGGTTGATCCCCGTCGATCAGGTTTTAGACGGTGGCCCGGGCAAAGATGGTATCCCATCACTCCAAAACCCCGAATTTATCAATGCCGGTGAAGCTACCTACCTGGAAGATGATGATTTGGTCCTGGGATTTATTGATGGAGAAGACATACGAGCATACCCACACCCCATCCTCGACTGGCATGAGATTGTTAACGACGATTTTGACAACCTAAGCCTGGCAGTAATTTATTGCCCGCTTACAGGAACCGGTATAGGCTGGGACAGATTTGTAAACGAAACCAAAACTACTTTCGGCGTATCCGGACTGCTATACAATGCCAATGTTATCCCTTACGACAGGGAAACAGACAGTAACTGGTCGCAACTGCTGCTTAAGTCGGTGAACGGACAACTTGCCGGAACACCGGCCCACTCTTATAACCTATTGGAGACGACCTGGGGTACCTGGAAAAACTCCTATCCATCCACCAAAGTGTTATCCACCAATACCGGTTACAATAGAAACTACAACAGATACCCTTATGGAAACTACAAAACCAATAATGACCTTATTTTTCCTGTTAACAACACCGATGACCGCCTGCACAAAAAAGAAAGGGTACTGGCCCTTATTCACGATGAGAGTGTCCGGGCTTATCGTTTTGAGAGTTTCGAATCTTCCCTTTCTTTGATATACGATGAATTTTTGACAGAAAAACTGGTAATCGTTGGAAGTGAGAACCTTAACTTCATGGTGGCATTCAATCGTGAGTTAGCCGATGGAACGTTGCTGGAGTTTGAATCCGTTCAGGATGAACTCCCTGTCGTCTTATCCGACCAGGAAGGCAACCAATGGGATGTTTTTGGACGAGCCATTAGTGGGCCAAGAGAGGGCGAACAGCTACAACAGCTGACGCAAATGATGGGATACTGGTTTTCTTTCGCAGCTTTTTATCCCGGTATCAGCATTTATGATTTTTAACCTGAATTATTCAGGTTAAATAATAAGGACATTTACTTTCCAATTATTTCTACTTTGACATATTCAAAAGCTAAAGAATAATGAAACCCCTAAAGGGTAATGAGCCAAACCAGCATACTATAATTCTACAATAATATATCGGGCAATCTATACAGAAGCTTTGTTTACCAAAAATAACCTCATCATGAAAACTGCCAGAGATACGCTATTTCAACGAATAAAAACAGAAAAGATTCACCCTTTCACCCTCCATACATGGAAAGCACTTTTTGTATCCCTGATTATGATGTTATCTCCTGTTTATGTATTCCCCCAGGCATGCTGCTCAGGCGGTGTTCCGCTGGGCGGCAGTTTGGGCCTGGGAACTGCGGAAAACAAATCGCTGCAGTTTCTTCTCACTTACGATTATAATTTATTGAATGACCTCATGGACGGTTCTAAACTGCTGAAAGATGGCACCCGCAGCAGAACAACCCATTCGGCCATGGTAGAGGTGAATTATGGCCTGTCTCCCCGGTTTTCACTTACAGCCGTTATCCCTTTCATAAGGCAGGAACGTAATATCAGCACTTTTGGAGGCGGACAGGATTTTACGGCGACACAAGGATTGGGAGATGCCGTATTTTTGGTCAAATATAAAATCCTCAATCCTGAAAAAAGACCTAAATCGGAATGGGTAATGGGTGCCGGACCCAAATTTTCTACGGGTAGAACCGACCACACCAATAATGCCGGTTTGGCCCTGGCTGCCGACATGCAACCCGGTTCGGGCTCTCTGGACGGTATATTCTGGAGTTATTTCCAGAGAAGACAAATCATCTCCCCCAATTTTAGCCTGATGGCTGTAACAACCTACCGATATTCGGGAAATAACAACAATTACAACAATACACAGGTTTACCGCTTTGGCAATGAACTACAACTCAATGTGGGAGGAAATTACAACCTGTTTATCAGCCGCCCTGTCGATGTCTTTACTTATTTACGCTACCGCAGGCAAGCAGCGGATCTGATTGACGGAAACGCTTTTCCCGGTTCAGGGGGGCAATGGATAGATATGATCCCGGGGGTAAACGTTAATTTCAATCCCAATCTGTCCGTCCGCTTATCAGGCCAACTTCCTGTTTACAGAATAGTGGAAGGAACACAATTGACCACTTCTTATCGTTTGACAGCAGCCATTTTGTACAACATACCTTCCAAAGAAAAATTATTGATAACCCTTTAAACCCTATGATTATGAGAACAACAGTATGGATATCCATTGTAACAATGTTACTTAACTATGGATGCGCAAAAGAGACCCTAAATAATAATCATGAAGACGATAATAATGAGTATAACGAAAACAATGGCAACAATAATAACGACAGCGAATGGATTATCCCCAAAAATGAAGTATTGGATGGTGGTCCGGGAAAAGACGGCATACCTTCAATTCAAGACCCCAAATTTATCAATGTTGGCGATGCAACTTATCTTCAGGATGATGACTTGGTGCTCGGGTTTGCTAACGGAGAAGAGGTTCGTGCCTACCCTCATCGTATTCTGGACTGGCACGAGATCATCAATGATGATGTAAACGAGCACTCTGTAGCAGTCATTTATTGTCCGCTTACCGGCACAGGAACAGGATGGAGCAGGATACTGGAGGAGGGAAAAACCACGTTTGGCGTCTCCGGCCTGTTGTACAATTCCAACGTCATCCCTTACGATCGTAAAACAGACAGCAATTGGTCGCAAATATTGCTTAAATCTGTCAATGGACAACTTATGGGCAGGTCTGCCCATGTCTACCACCTGGTAGAAACTACCTGGAAGACCTGGAAAAAGGCCTATCCATCTTCCAGGGTTGTTTCCACCAATACCGGATTTGACTGGAATTATGACAATTACCCCTATGCCTATTACAAAACCGATAACACCCTGTTTTTTCCTGTAAGCAATCATGATGATCGTTTACATAGAAAAGAAAGAGTTCTGGGCGTTATTGTGGATGAAAAAATGATCGTTTTTCGTTTTGATAGTTTTGGCAATTCGGTCTCTTTGGTAAATAATGCTTTTTTATCAAAAGAGCTAGTAGTAGTCGGCAGTAAAAACCTTAACTTAATGGTGGCATTTAACAGGGAGCTGGCAGATGAAACTATATTGGATTTTGAAGCCTTAGAAAATGAACTTCCTGCTGTATTGATAGACAATGAAGGAACCCGCTGGGATATTTTTGGCAGGGGTATTAGTGGACCACGTAAAGGTCAACAACTTCAACATGAAACACAAATGATGGGATATTGGTTTTCTTTTGCCGCCTTTTATCCAGATGTCAGCATATATGATTTTCATAATCAAGGCAATGGCTTTTCCAATTAAAATCTTTAATCCTTAAATATATGAAAAACACAACCCTAATGTTTCTGTCCATAATGATGATGCTTTCTTCCTACACCCTACAGGCAGAAAAACAAGTACAGGATGAAGCCTCCGACAAACTCGTAATTGTATGGACCAGCGACGACCCATACACCGCTGAGCGCATGGTGCTTATGTATGGACATGCTGCCAAAACTGCCGGTTGGTTTGAAGAAGTAACCCTCATTATCTGGGGCCCCTCAGCAAAAATGGTAGCCGAAAACATCAAAATACAGGAAAAACTCAAAGCCATGCAAAATGACGGTGTGGAAATCAGGGCATGTATTGTATGTGCCAATATGTATGAAGTAACGGAAGAGCTGAAAGCCCTGGGCTTCGATGTAAAGGGCATGGGAAAACCTTTGACGGAGTATCTGAAAAGCGGGGCTCATGTGCTTACATTCTGAATTGCCGCATAATTTTCTCTTTAGCCTGCATGAATTGAAAAAGATTCAGCATACGCCGGAAAAAATAATGAACCATAACGCTGGAAGGAACTTATACCAAAAACTATCCTGGGCATACTTTGTTATGTATTAAAACAAAAAATACTCACAGCAAAGGCTTTTTAAGCCCTTATAAAAAACAGAATTATGGAAATAGGATTTGTAGGATTAGGAAAAATGGGATTCAATATGGTACAGCGTCTGTTGAAGGATGATCACCAGGTAGTAGCATGGGATCCATCAGAAGATACTGTTCGTGAGATTGAAAAATTGGGCGCTATAGCAGCAGATTCGCTGCAGGATTTGACGGAAAAGCTGCCGGCAGAGAAGGTGGTTTGGTTGATGGTACCTGCCGGGAAGCCGGTAGACGAGAATCTGGATGCATTGCTCGGGCTATTGAACAAGAATGACATCATCATTGACGGGGGTAATTCCTACTGGAAAGAAACACAGCAACGCGCCGAAAAAGCGGCCCTGAAAGACATTCAATTTCTGGACTGTGGCACCAGCGGTGGTGTGTGGGGTTTACAAAACGGCTACAGCCTGATGTATGGTGGTGATAAGAAAGCTGCAGAATACGTAGAACCGATATTTAAGTCTCTGGCTCCCGCGAATGGATACGTGTATTGCGGGGTTTCGGGCACCGGTCATATGGTAAAAATGGTGCACAATGGCATTGAATATGGCATGATGCAGGCCTATGCCGAAGGATTTGAAATCCTCGAAAAGGCTCCTTATGATATTGATATTGCGAAAGTTGCCGACGCCTGGCAGTATGGCAGCGTGGTGCGCTCATGGCTTTTGGAACTGGCTGTAAATGCATTGAAAGAAGACCCTCAACTGGAACAACTGGAACCCTATGTTCAGGATAGCGGAGAAGGAAGATGGACCGTGCAAACCGCCATTGATTTTGATGTGCCGGCCCACGTAATTACCGCTTCATTGTTTGCCCGTTTTCAATCGCGCCAGAAAGATTCGTTTGCCATGAAAATGCTGGCAGCCCTCAGAAATCAATTTGGTGGTCATGCCGTAAAAAAGAAGTAAACTATCATGCAATATCAAGATAAAAAACCTGAAGATCAAATCCTGGTTATTTTCGGAGCCACCGGCGATCTCACCAGGCGTAAATTGATGCCTGCCCTTTTTGAACTTGAAGTGCTCAACATGTTGCCCGAAAAGTTTGTGATATTGGGCGTGGGGCGCAGCTCTATTTCAGACAGTGATTTTCGTGAGCATAACCAAAATGCTCTTAAAGATGTTTTTGGCAAGGCAAAAGATCAGAAACTTATTGAGGGATTTTTGCAACGTTTATTTTATTTGCAGGCCGATACACAAAATGAAGAATCCTACATCGCGCTCAGGAAAAAACTGGAACTTTTGAAAGAACAAAGTTCCATGCAAAACTTCAACCTGATTTTTTATCTTTCCACTCCCCCATCGCTTTATGAGGCAATACCCGGATTTTTGGCCAAAGCCTCACTAAACGATGAATCAGAGGGATGGAAAAAGATCATCATTGAAAAACCTTTCGGCTACGACCTGCAAAGTGCGATTCAACTCAACGAATCGTTAAAAAAGAGCTGGAAAGAAAACCAGCTGTTTCGTATTGACCATTACCTGGGTAAAGAAACGGTCCAGAATGTCCTTGTTACGCGCTTTTCCAACGGAATTTTCGAACCCCTCTGGAACAGGAATTTCATCCATCATGTAGAGATTACTTCTGCCGAAAATTTTGGCGTGGAAAATCGCGCAGGGTACTATGACCAATCCGGGGCTTTACGGGATATGGTGCAAAATCACCTGTTGCAACTGGTAGGCCTCATTGCGATGGAGCCTCCCGCATCCATGGATGCCGATGCCATTCGCAATGAAACCGTAAAAGTTTTACAATCCTTACGCCCCTTATCAGAAAAAGATGTTGTGACCCATACGCTTCGCGGACAATATACAGAATCCACTATCAAAGGAAACAAAGTAAAGGCCTACAGGAGTGAAGAAGGAGTTTCACCAGAATCTCAAACAGAAACTTATGCAGCCCTGAAATTCTATATTGACAACTGGAGATGGGGCGGAGTACCCTTTTACCTGCGCACGGGAAAACATCTACCCACAAGGGTAACGGAAGTTGTTATCCATTTTAAGCCTACTCCGCATTATCTTTTTGCAAAGCAGGAAG
>RECE01000287.1 GCA_007694165.1 Bacteroidota bacterium | reverse complement strand
CACTTATGCTGGCACTTTTTCTGGGTACTGCAGCATTGCCCCATATCCTTATCAGGTATTATACCGTGCCCAGCCCCAGGGATGCTCGCAAATCAACCATTGTTGCCATTGCAGCCATCGGCTCTTTTTACATCCTTACCATGTATATGGGTCTTGGTGCCATGGTAAACGGTGTACTGGATGTGCAAAGCAGCAATATGGCGGGGCCATTGATGGCGAGATCCTTTGGCATAGGATTGTTTGCCATGATTTCGGCCGTAGCCTTTGCAACTATTCTGGGAACAGTATCCGGCCTTATTGTTGCTTCCTCCGGTGCCATTGCCCACGACCTGCTCGACAGGTTTATGCAACTGAACATGACCGACAAGATTAAGGTGCGGGCAGGAAAAATTGCCGCATTTGCGGTGGGAAGCTTTGGAATCATTTTAGGCATCTTGCTCAAAGGACTAAATGTTTCTTTCCTTGTGGGACTGGCATTTGCTGTTGCAGCTTCCAGCAATCTGCCGGCAATTATCATGATCCTGTTCTGGAAAAAAACAACCGCTAAGGGTGTGGCCGCATCAATCCTGGTTGGAATAACTTTATCGGTTGGACTTATCCTGCTGTCGCCTACCATGTTTGCCCGTTACGGCCTCGACCCGGCAACAGCTCCCTTCCCGCTGGACAATCCGGGGATCATTTCCATACCTTTATCGTTCCTTACACTGATACTGGTGTCGCTTTATACTGCAAAGAAGAAAACCGGGAACGTCCTAAACTGAAGTTGACTTTTGCTCTGGTTTTATGGTTCTGCAATTAAAATTAAATTTGCAGTTTTTACATAAAGATTACGCTGCAATCAACATTACTAAACCAAAAAATTTATGACTGACAAAAAATCAGTAAATCCCACCTTTGCCCAAAAAGTAATCCATTATAATAAAACCCTGCACCTTAATATTCCCTTGCCCGATGGTATCAGGATAATGAATCCCTTCAGGGAAAATCCCGATGCGCTGGAAGTTTCCTCAGCTTTTTATAAAAAATTTTACAGCGATAATAATAAACGTCGTCTTATCGTGGGCATCAATCCCGGACGGTTTGGTGCAGGAGTAACCGGTGTGCCCTTTACCGATACCAAACGGTTGCAGGAAAAATGCGGACTGCATATCGCCAATACCACCACACACGAACCTTCTTCCGTATTTGTATATGAAGTGGTTGACGCTTACGGCGGTGTGGAGAAATTTTATGCTGATTTCTACATCAATTCCATCAGTCCGCTGGGATTTGTCAAACTAAACAGCAATAACCGTGAAGTCAATTATAATTATTACGACAGCAAAGAACTGCAGGAAGCCATAACCCCCTTTGCCATCCAATCCATCCGCGACCATATATCCATGGGTTGCCATACCGATATCTGCTATTGCCTGGGAACGGGAAAGAACCTGAAGTTCCTGACAAAATTGAATGATGAGTATGAATTTTTTCAAAAAATCATTCCTTTGGAGCATCCGCGATATGTGATGCAGTATAAGTCGAAACTGAGGGATGAATATGTGAGGAAATTTGTGGAATTATTATCGACACCCTTTCCGGGAAGTTAAAGAGAAAGACCCCTGAAAAGTATTCAGATATCCAACGGGCTATGCACATGAGGCCGGTTCCGGTGCTGAATATGTGTGTAAACCAGGGTTGTACGAATATTTTTGTGCCCCAGAAGCTTTTGAATGGTGTGAATATCGTATCCATCCTCCAGCAGATGCACCGCAAAGGAATGCCTTAATGTGCTGCTCGATGCACGAATGGATATTCCAGCTTTCACAATGGCTTCTTTTAATGCTTTTTGCAGATAACTTTCATGGTGATAATGTTGTATCCATTGACCGGTTACCGGATCTGCCGTGAGTTTTCTTGATGGGAAAAGAAACTGCGAGTCCGCATCCTTGAAACCAGCGGGTATTTTTGCCTCAATCCCCTCCGATATGCATGAGCCTGAAAATTCCGGTACCAGCATATTCTCCTCATGACATATCCTGGATTTCTCTACCTGCCGCAGCAACACCGGAATTAAAACTACAGGCATTATAGTGCGTCTTTCCATTCCTTTTTTTTCAGATCGTACTATGATCTCTTTGCGGTTAAAATCCAGATCTCTGATCCGTAATTTCATACATTCAGTCAACCGGAGACCACTACCGTAAATCAATGAAGCCATCAGACGGAATTCCCCTCGAAGATTTGCCAAAACCCGTTTTACATCTTCACGACTTAACACCAGCGGCAATTGCTTTTCAAGCCTGATGTTCTTCAGTTCATGTTCAAGAGGAACAAGTAAAACCTTTTTGTATAAAAACAGGAGGGCATTTAATGCCTGGTTTTGGGTGGCGGGAGCAACTTTTCTTTTTTGCTGAAGATCATCCAGAAATTCTTTTACTTCATTCACACCCATTTGCGCGGGATCCCTTTTGCTGTGAAAAAGCATAAATCTGTAAACCCAGTCAAGGTAGCTCTTTTCGGTGCTTCCACTTAACTGACTTTTACGGATCACATCCCTCACCTCATCCAGAAAATCCGACCGTTCCATCAAGGGATCTCTTTGCGGTATAATACTGCTAATTTAACACATTTTGCTGTGAATAGCAATTTTTTATACCTGAATATGACTGTTATGCTTTTGCTGACTGATATTGACTTTTAGCCCTTAAATGTAGTAAATTTAGCATTACATCGAATTATATGATTGTTATATGTCAAATTTATTTATGTAACTATGTGGAGCCTGTAGATACAAGAACCGAGGGCGTTTAGGTTTTCATTTTGAAGTTCAGTGCATAAATGTATAAAAGTCTGTAATTGTAGGTCATGTGTCCGGATTTTGGGGTTTCCACAGCTCTAAAAGGACACACTATGAAAAAAAAGATCAACCACCTGAAGTTGCTGTTTGCCATAACAGCATTTTTTGTATCCTGCCAGTCACAACCCGAACAAATTCCGGGTTATGAAAAATTCAGTCTCAATCCCAATTTTGAAGCTGACGTTCAAACAGTAAATTCCATGCTCACGGCATGTTTTGCCGGAGATGTAGCTGGCATGGAAACCTGGATGCACCCCCACTACATGTCATATGGCCCTGGCCACAACAGGGAAGAAACAAGGCAAGAAACAATAGATGGCTGGGTGAATTTTGCCCGCAGATTTGAAAATACACAACTTGCCAATGCCACTTATTATTCATTTATCATTGACGATAAGGATGATTTGCCTGAACTGAACGGCGCATGGCTGGTACTTTGGGGTAACGTAATCTTTACTGAAAGAATGAGTGGGTCAGAGATTCACTCCAGGGTTCACCTTGCTTTCAGGGTAAATAACGGAAAAGTAGAAGAAGGAAATCTTTATTACGATAACCTTTCTTTAAATGAGCAACTGGGATGGAAGCTGGTACCCCCGGAAAATTAAATTTTTCAATGCTTCTTTTTTAAAAAAGCGAAAGTATCTATACACCCACTCACACTCTGGCAATAGATCCGCTCAGGTAATTCTCAAATAAATTATTAATCAAAGGAGAAGAAAAATTATGAAAACACTTGGAAAAGTTCTGCTGATGATTGCTGTTTTCAGCATTATTGCAGCATGTAACAAAACAGATGAACTGAGCTTTAATGAAGAGCTCACCGACATGAGTCTGAAAAAAGCTCAGGTTATGGTAACTGTGCCCTTTAAAATCAAATTTGTGGGTACGTATCTTGATGGAATTATTCCATACCCGGATTGTGGTCCATGGGATATTCCGAACGGGCAGGCATGGGGGCTTGTTCAGACTGAAGGCGGGGGAACCGGCACCCACCTTGGCAGGTTTAATCACTATTTCGAATTCTGCTGCAATTTCATGACCGGTGAATATCCGGGAGATTATATGCTTGCCTGGTTTGTGGCAGCAAATGGCGATAGCCTTTACGTAGCATGTGCCGGGCAAGTTCTTGACGGCAGACTGGACCATCATCCGGATGACGTGAATTCTTATTTTATTGATCCCTTTGTGATCCTCGGTGGCACAGGAAGATTCGAAGGTGCAACCGGAAGTGGCTATACCGACGATTTCAACCGGGATTCCTATCCTGATAACTCATTCCATCACTGGACCGGAACCATCACAATGATAAAAGGTAAATGATGAATCAATTGCTTTTTTTAAAACCTGAGCCTGCCAGAATTCAATTACAGAATTAATAAAGGATTTTCGGCAGGCCCATAGTGCCTTTGGTATGTCATGCTTAAAAAATTAATTGAATGATTCAAAGGATTGAAAATTCAGAGAAATCTTATAACTGTCAAAAAAAACTGCAATTCTAATTAACTAAAACCCAAAAGCTATGAAAATTAAACTGATTTCCATTCTTGCCGTTTTTGCCATAATGGTGGCAATGACGGCATGCGAAGAAAAAGATTTCGGACTTCAAGAGCCGGGAAATGAAACATCTATCGACCTGAAATCCGGGAAACCGGGTTCAAACGTCGTTATGCGTGTGATCGCCAAAGGTGCGCCCATCCACGGGGCGAACGGCATCAACTTCGGCCCGGATGGTAACCTTTACATTGCCAGTGTCGCTGGGCGCGAAATTATTGTGATGAACAAACTCAATGGAAAGATCATCAAACGTTTGGGTCCGGACCAGGGTGTTGATGTGCCGGATGACCTGGTGTTCGGTCCGGATGGGTCTCTCTATTGGACAGAAATTCTGATTGGAAATGTAGGCCGTATGACACCTGAGGGGGTTGTAACAAAACAGTTCTTAGCCCCTGGCGTCAATCCCATTACCTTCTCGCCTGACGGTCGCCTTTTTGTGGGGCTATGTTTCCTTGGCGACGGGCTCTATGAACTCGACCCGGAACTGATTGCGCCACCCCGCCCCATCATCGAAGCCACACCTGCAAATCCCTATCCACTAGGCTTTCTGAACGCGTTCAATTTTGGCCCTGATGGACGTTTGTATGGGCCTGTGTTTGCAGCGGGATTGGTAATAAGTGTGGATGTGGGTGCACTTGGTGATCCTCCCTCTCCAAGCCCCTGGACTGATGGCACTATCCAGGTGGTGGCAACCGGATTCACCTACCCGGCAGCCGCAAAGTTCGCCCCCAATGGTCAGCTTATTGTGGTTGATCAGACAGGCGAGGTGTTCAGTGTGAACCATCTTACCGGAGACAAAACCGTTATCACTACCCTGGAAGACGGGCTCGACAACCTGGCCTTCGATTCCGGTGGCAGAATGTATATCTCCAATGCGGATCATGGCTGGATTGTCCAGCTGCTCCCGAGTGGACAGGGCCGCACAATCAGTATTGGAGGTATGATCAATGCCCAGGGCGTTGCTGTTCTTCAAGGGCCTGATGGTAAAGATGTGGTGTTCGTGGCAGATTTATTCAGGCTCCGCACTTTCAACGGGCTTACCGGAAAAACAGGGGTTAATTACAAGGGGCACCTGGTTCAGAGCCCATTATCACCACCCTCTATGACAATGCCTCAAACCGTTTCACCTGATGGGGAAAACCTGATCATCTCATCCTGGTTTGGCAGTGCGGTTCAGCTCTGGAACCCGGAAACGGATCAGGTGCTCGAACATTATCCAATGCCGGTTCCGGTCAATGCCATCCGATTCCAGGATGATATTGTAGTGGCCGACCTCGGTCTCGGTGGCGTAGTATGGGCAAGTGATTTTTCAATGATACTTCCCATGGACGGGGTAAATGTTTTTGCTCCTTCCGGGTTGGTCACGAATGGCGATATTCTTTGGGTGGCTGACTGGGCAACGGGTATTGTCTGGCAAATTGCCTTTGACGGCAAGACCCCACAGGCACCTGTTCCCGTTGCTTTTGGCGTGGCAAATCCCGAAGGTATGGCAATGGACATTGACGGCAGCCTGCTGATAATGGAGGCCGGGGCAGGACGTATTTCACGCATTGATCCTGCTACCGGAGCAGTTAGTGTTGTGGTAGATGGTTTGACCCCTGGATTGCAAGGACCCGCAGGTGCCCCACCCACCTGGGGCTTCGACGGCCTGGCCGTCGGGCCTTCAGGAGCCATCTATTTCACTGATAATGCCAACAGCGCTCTTTACCGGATATGGCCAAGGTAAAAGGATGCGGTAATACAAAAATGCTTGTCTCACCAATTTAATCATAGGAGAAAATAAACTATGCAAACAAAAAACTTAAGAAAAACAGTAATGCAATTGGTAATTTTTACTGTGATCATTTCTCTGGGTATGGCAACATCCATTGCGCAGGAAAAATACCAGGTTGCAGGAAAACAAACCATTGCTTTCACGAAGCAGGATAGAAGTATAGTTGGAGATGTTGAAGGACATGTGCTTTCACTCGCTCAATCAGAAGGTGTTAACCCAAGTACAGGTGCCACTGATTTTATGCACGGAGCCCAGGTAATTAACTTTATTACTTCTGATCTCATCAACTATAGCGGCCCCATTCATGGTTATTCAAAAATGACAAAAAAGGGCGATAGTGTTTTTGTGAAATTTGAAGGTACACTCACAACCACACTTTCTGCTGATGGCACCCCTGTAACAATAGCTGAAGCCAAATGGAACTGGATAAAAGGCACAGGTCAGTTCGAAAATATCCAGGGAAACGGAACGATGAAGGTTCAATATATAGCAACCAATATTTATACTGCTGAATGGGAAGGCGATTACTGGATTAAAAAGTAGCACAACAGGTTTTCGAATCAGGTTAAGGCTCAATGCAGCCGGATGTTGTTCATCCGTTTTTGGCAATTGCCGGCTGCTTTTTTATTAAGGCTTTAATGAAAGAAACAGAAGAGTGAAAGATAAAAACCTTTTAAAAAATTTGTCATAATGAAAAAAACAATTATTCTTACAGTAATCCTGCTCACTGCAGCCATGCTGGTCGGGCAGGGCAAATATTTCGACACAATCTTTTACAGTCCGGCGCTGGATAAGGAAAATATGGTGAGGGTCTATCTTCCTCCCGGCTACGCTGAAAACCACGAACTTTATTATCCGGTTATTTATTATTTGCATGGGCTAGGTGGAAATCATAAGAGCGTAACAGGCCTCATTCATTTGACCGATTCTCTTATTAAACATGGGGTCATTGAGCCATGCATACTGGTAGGAGCCGATAACAGTTGCGAACCATTTGGAGGCTCAAAATATATGAATTCCATATTATGGGGAAATTATGAGGATTTCATGACCACTGACCTGATTGCATGGATGGATTCTTCCTTCCGAACCATACCGGAAAGAAATGGGCGGGCTTTGATGGGGCAATCCATGGGCGCTTATGGATCATTCAGGTATGGTATATTACACAAGGACAAATACAGGGCATTGGCAGCTCATGCTGGTCCTGTCGATTTCTTTGATCCCGTTTTCCAGGAAACTCTTCATGCCAATGTGCTGAAGGAAAACCAGCCTGGCCCTCCCTATTTTTATGATTACGAGAATTCCGGGATTTGGACACAGATAACTTTTCTCGGTTGGGGAGCATTTGCGCCAAATTTCAAAAGTCCTCAGAAATACATAAATCCCCCCATTGTTGAGTTTCCTTTTGATGATAAAGGAATTGTAATTGATACCTTAATTCCAAAAGCTAGGAAAAACAATATTTCCGACTTGATTCATAGGTTAACACCTGCAGATAGTGTTGGTATCTTATACGGATGTGGCAGTCAGGACTTTGCAATGTATTATCCAATGAATGTAAATTTCAAAAGCACATTAGATAATCTGGCCCTTCCCTATGAGTTTTACGACCACGAGGGCGGTCACAGCATGCCGGTAGGTTTTATGGAACGTGGGCTGATATTTCTGGATTCGTTGGTTTCAAAGCCGTACAAGCCTCTTATCCATAGTCCTGATCATAAATAAAGCCACTTTATTTAATTTTCTGAAATAAAAGTAAATCACATGAAAACAATACTTAAAAGAACCGCAATGGGCATCGTATTATTCTTTGCCATCATTATCCTCTACCTGCTGCTGTGGCCGGTAAAAATTGACCCGGCGGCCTGGACCCCACCAGCAGCACCCGAATTATCTGGTGTTTTTACTGAAAATAACCTTCTTAGCGGTGTGGAGAAGCTGGCCGGGGGATACTACGGCCCTGAAGCCATTGCCATAGGCAACGACGGGTACCTTTATACCGGCCTATTGTCCGATGGAAGAATTTTAAGAATAAGTCCTGATGGCAAAATCATTGAAGTTTTTGCGCAGGCAAAGGAACCAGCAGGAATGAAATTTGACGCCGGGGGCAACCTCATTGTGGCAGATGCCACCATGGGACTATTATTGGTTGACAGGAACGGAACTGTATCCATACTGACCAACCAGGTTGATGGCGTGCCCATAAACTTTGCTGATGATCTGGCCATTGCCTCAGATGGAAAAATCTTTTTCAGTGATGCTTCAACCAAATTTCCCAACAGCGAATTTATGGCTGATCTGTTTGAACATCGCCCAAACGGACGCCTCCTGGTTTTTGATCCACTAACCGGAATAACTTCTGTGTTGTTAGAGGAACTTTATTTCTCTAACGGTGTAACTATTGAGCCTGACGAAAACTATCTGCTTTTTTGTGAGACATCCAAGTATAGGGTGCAAAGGTATTGGCTCAAGGGTGATCAAGCGGGTCAGGTTGACGTTTTCATTGATAATTTGCCGGGGTTTCCTGACAATATTACCTTCAATGGCACCGACACCTATTGGCTTGCCCTGGCAGCTGGCCCAAAAAGCCGCGCAGCGACTGATCCGATTCTTCCTAAACCATTTTTGAGAAAGATACTTTGGCGTTTACGGGGCTTGATGTCAGATTCTGGTCCCGGAGAGGGATATATTCTTGGGCTCGATCTCAATGGCAATGTGAAATACAACCTTCAGGACCCGGATGGTGAATTCTATCCAAATACAACCAGTGCCATCGAAGCCAATGGAATACTTTATTTAGGGAGCCATATGAATGATGGCATTGGAAAAATTCCTATACCTAAAAATACCAGGTAATAATTTCAACTTAAATCACTAATCAAAATGAAGCATTTACTTTTTCTTTCAGCAATTCTGGTGAACCTGGATATGCATATGGCACTTACAGCCTTGTTTTCCTGGGTTCTGCTGAATTACAGCATGAAATCATTCGTGATTATGCAACGGTGTGGCAGAAACGAAGCGATGGTGAATGGAAAGTAGTACTTGAAGCAGATTTTTAAGAAAGGAGGTTCATATGTCTGTATTATTTCAACAAACAAATATCAAGGGGATGGAGCTGAAAAACAGGCTGGTCCGCTCGGCAACAGTCGAGGGGATGGCTGACCCTGAAGGGGCTCCTACCCAGGATTTGTTCAGACTCTACAAAAGGCTGGCAAAGGGTGATGTTGGATTGATTATCACGGGTGCTGCTTATGTATCTAAGGATAGTAAGTTACCATTCTATGGAATGGCAGCCATTCGGGATAACAATATCAAAAGGTACCGCGATCTGGTTGAACATGTTCACGCAAATGGTGCCCGTATTGCCATGCAGATTGTCCATGCCGGTCGTCAAACCACCAGAGAGGCCGCGGGCACCCAACCCATCGCACCCTCAGCGGTGGAGGAAAAAGTACTTTTTGTAAAGCCGCGGGCCATGACGGAGGATGACATAGAGAGGGTTATAGAAGATTTTTCCGTGTCAGCCCGCCGGGTAAAGGAAGCCGGCTTCGACGCGGTCCAGATCCATGCCGCACATGGGTATCTGGTTAACCAGTTCCTTTGTCCGCATACCAATCGCCGTAGCGACAGCTGGGGTGGTACGCTGGAAAACCGCATGCGGTTTGTTCGGGCAATCTATGAGCGGTGCCGAAAAGAGGTTGGCAAAGATTTTCCCATCCTTATCAAAATCAATGGCAACGATAATATGAAGAATGGTCTGAAAACAGAAGAAAGCGCCCTTATGGCAGAGATGATGAGCGATATGGGTTTTGATGGAATAGAGGTAAGTTGTGGCATTGGAGAGGATGGTCTTTCGCAGCTCAGGGGCGAGGTTCCCATGGAAGCCATGCTTAAGGAATGGCCGATGTACCGTAACAAGAACTATCTCTTTCGCCTATTTATGAAGCATTTTGGCCGGAAAATGATGAATACCCCTCCCCTTGTGGAAGCCTACAACAGGGATGCTGCCCGCTTGATCAAAAGCAAGGTGAAAGTGCCTGTTTTCCTGGTGGGTGGTGTAACGGATCCTGCTGCCATGGAAGATATCGTTAAGAATGGTGATGCAGATTATATTTCTCTTTGCAGGTCGCTGATAGCTGACCCCGGTTTTGTTGAGCTGATCAGAAGCGGAAGCAAAGAACGATCAAGATGCATTCACTGCAATCTTTGCCTGGCTTACATGGTTTCCTATTCCCTGAAGTGTTATAACGGAAAAATGATTGATAATGGTTGAGAATGAGAAACCATAGCAGACCCGAAAACTGGTGGAGATCTTTATCCCGGCAGGCATAGAACCAAAGGAATTGGCCGCATTGAGATACCCTGAAGCAAGCCACAGCATGTCAGAATAGTTTATGTAACACATTTCTATTAAGGGATTTGCTGCTAACGCCTTTTGCTAAAACCTTACAAGGAGAACTGAAAAGCCGACAGTTCATAAACTTTTATTTCCCTGAAAACCATTTGTTTGTTTTCAAACAATTGTTACATTTACAACGGGAAAACAAAAAAAACACACCATGGAACCAAAACGCATCTTTGACCTGCCTGACAGGTTTCTCAGCCTATAC
>RECE01000364.1 GCA_007694165.1 Bacteroidota bacterium | reverse complement strand
CATTCTAAAATCTGCATTATTAAAATTCTACTCTCTACCTCAGCAGCTTTTCATCCTCTCCAACCCCTCCGCAATAATCAGCTTTGCTCCGGTGGCTTCCTGCACCTGTTCGGGGGTGAATTCGGGGTTGATTTCCGTGAGGACAATACCTTCGGGAGTAATTTCCATTACGCCCATTTCGGTAATGATCAGATCCACTTCACCGGCAGCGGTGAGGGGCAGGTTGCACTGACTGAGGATTTTGTGTGCTCCTTTGGCGGTGTGTTCCATTGCAAGGATAACTCTTTTGGCACCTACAATAAGATCCATGGCGCCGCCCATTCCGGGAGTTTTCTTTCCTGGGATCATCCAGTTGGCCAGATTTCCTTTTTCATCTACCTCCAGGGCGCCCAGGATGGTAACATCCACATGGCCCCCACGGATGATGGCAAATGACATGGAAGAGTCGAAACAGGATGCATTGTCGGTATAGGTAATATAACCTCCACCTGCATTGGTGTAATTATGGTCTTCCATGCCTGGCTGGGGTTGTGCAGCCATACCCAGCAGTCCGTTTTCGGATTGCAGGTTTACATGCACCCCTGTGCAGAGGTAGTTGGGAACCATGGTGGGCAAGCCAATGCCCAGGTTTACCACATCGCCGTCTTTGAGCTCGAGAGCTGCACGTTTGGCAATAACTTCACGGATTTGAAATTTATCCATAGCTGTGTTTTTTTGAATTTATGATTTGTTATTTTGTTTCTTCTTTTCTTCTCACAAACTCCTGCGCGATGTAGGATCCCACATCGGTAGCGTATGAGTTCAATCCAAAACCGGCGTCATAGCCCAGCTCTTTGGCCAGCTCGTGGCTGATACGCGGACCCCCGCAAGCCAGAATTACCTTGTGGCGCAAGCCTTCTGCTTCCAGCATTTCCACCAGTTCGATCATGTTTTTGATGTGCACATCTTTCTGGGTTACCGTTTGTGATACCAGCAATGCATCGGCTTTCAACTCCAGGGCTTTGGCAATGAAATCTTCATTGAGCACCTGTGAACCGAGGTTGTATGCGTCAAACATTTCGTAACGCTCCAACCCATAGTGTCCGGCATAACCCTTCATGTTCATAATGGCATCAATACCCACGGTATGGGCATCGGTACCGGTACTGGCACCCACCACCACAAGGGGCCTGCCCACATGCTCTTTGAGGTAGGTGTCGGTTTCTTCCATTGTCATGACCGTACTCTCGACCTGGGGCACGTAAATGCTGGTATAGTCCACAGAATGCATGCAATTGCCATAGCAGTTGAAGAAGGTAAAGCCAGGGGTAAGTTCTTTGAAGAACACCACCTGGGGATTGTCGAGCCCCATCTTTTTAATGAGCTGCTTTGCCGCTTCTGTTGCTTCGGCACCGGCAGGTAAGGGCAGGGTAAAACTCAACTGCACCTTGCCGTCGTTCATGGTGTCGCCATAGGGCATCACCTTCGACATATCAAGGGTTTTGTCGAAATCTTTAGAACCGGTAGAATATAATCCTCCACTCATATTTATTTCTCTCCTTTCATTAATTGTACAAAGGGATTCTGGTAATTTCCGGCTTTTTTCACCACACCATTCAATCCTTTCCCTCCGGTTTTCATTCTTTTCACATCGCCAAACAAACCCATCTCAAGGGCAGAAAACAAGCCTTCCTTTTCAATTCGTTCCAGGGTTCCAATGGCTTCTTCCACTACAAATGAAGCACGTTTTCTGATGATCCCTCCTTCTTTAAACTCCACCTCATCGCCCAGACCTTTCATGTTGTTGAAAATATACTTTGCATTCTCGATGGCCAGGTAGCGGTCAGACATGAAGGGGGTATGGATGGCCTCGGTAGGCATTCCCAGGAGCTGAATGCCCTGGTTGGTCCAGATGCCGATCATGTTGAAAAGGGCATCCTGCAGGTGACCTTTGAAGATGTTGCCGGTCATAAATTTGGTGGGTGGCATGTATTTCAGGGTAGCCTTGGGGAAAATTTCCCTGGTCATCTGGGCTTGTGCCAGTTCGTACAGGAATCCGTTTTCCATTTCAGGGTCCATCTCGAAGGCATGTCCCAGTCCCATTTGCTCTTCGGGCAATCCTGCCAGCAGGGCCAGTTGCTCGTTAATGAGGTCAGATGCCAATACAGTATGGGCCTCTTCAAAGGCGTCAGCAGTGGTAAGATAATTGTCTTCGCCGGTATTGATGATAACCCCTGCAAAACCATTGATGATTCTTGAAAAATACTGGTCGACCATGGTACGCTGCATGTTGATATCCCTGAAAAGGATGCCATAAAGCGCATCGTTGAGCATCACGTCGAGACCTTCGAAAGCTCCCATGATGGCAATTTCGGGCATGCAAAGTCCGGAGCAGTAGTTGCACAGGCGGATGTATTTACCTACTTCCTCTCCTACTTTGTCCAGGGCGGTGCGCATGATGCGGAAATTTTCCTGGGTAGCGAATGTACCTCCAAAACCTTCGGTGGTAGCGCCATAGGGCACATAGTCCAGCAAGGACTGGCCCGTGGTGCGGATTACCGCAATTACATCGGCCCCTTGCCGGGCAGCCGCTTCAGCCTGCACCACATCTTCATAGATATTTCCGGTGGCCACAATCACGTAGAGATAGGGTTTGGGGCCTTCACCTAAGTTTTTCAGATAATCTTCCTTGCGGGCTCTTCTCTCTCTGATGCGATTCACACTGGCCTGAATCACAGGTTCAATAACAGCATCGCGCTGTTGCTTGTCGGCAACAGGTAAGCGGGTGATATCCAGTTTGCCCGCCGACATCTCTTCGGCAATCTGCTGAGGTTGCATTCCTGTCTGCACCATGGCATTTGACATGAAAAACATAACCCCTTCGCCCAACAAGCCGTTATCTTTAATGGAATCTACCACCACATTGGGCAGAGGCACTTCATTTTCATCAATGCCGTCCACTCCCAGCAAACGGGCAATGGTGCGCTCAACGGCCACAGTGGTGTAATCTTCCACAAAGTTTTGCACGTCGTGAGCAATACCGGAAGCCAGGCTCCTGGCATATGCTACGCGTTCAAAATCAAGACCTAATTTACTTTGGTTCATTTATCAAATTGTTTTGAATGTTAGTGTTTTCAAGTTCCCTGGCGGCCATCTCAATCCATTGAGGGTTGATTCCCAAAGATGTTGCGATGCGTAAAGCCTCCTTTGGGGTTTCCTCCTGATTATCGGCCATTAACTGATAGTGCATTTTTCCATCCTGAAACCCTTTTACCCGCATCCTTTGGCAGTTGACGTCCCTGAGGTTGTAGTGGGTAGTAATGACAGACTGCGAATTTTTGTGCAACAGCATTTGCAACAAGCCTTTCACCAGGGCCGCTCCTTCAGTGGGATTGGTGGTGCTGGCAGGTTCATCTATCAGACACAGGATTTTCTTCCCCTCTTGCATATACGTTAAGGCCCTGTCAATATTTTTCATCTCAGCAGCAAAAGAGGAAACACCTTTTAGCATATCCTGGTGATCGCCTCCGGAATAGAATACTTTTTCTACCGGAACCAGGGATGCCCTTGTTGCGGGTATTCCGAAACCAAACTGAAAAAGCAGCTGCACCATGGCGATGGTTTTGAGGGTAAGGCTCTTGCCTCCCATATTGGCGCCGGTAATCAGCAAGGGTTGGTAGAGGGTAAAAGATACATCTACCGGCTCAAAGAGCTTTCCTTCTTTTTCCAGCACCTCCTTCACCTCAGGGTTGAAAAGCCCTTCCAGGGTTGTTGTATGCTCGTCTGCAACAGGCAGTATCAGGCTTAGCCTGTGCACCTGCAGGGCTTTGGCCAGCAAAATATCCACATGGGCCAGGATGAGCAGCGCTTCCTGAAGCTGGGTCTTATAAGGTAATAGTCGTTCGACCAATGTTTTGCGAACACTGTCTTCAATTACTGCGGTTTGGTATTGCAACTCTTCAGCATATTCACCAGCCGAACGTATGAGTTGCCTTAGCCGGGGCAAACGTTCGTCGTAGGCATCATACACATAAAAGGAGTTGATACCCGAATTTTCCGGATCCAGCAAATTATGCACAGCAGACAAGTCGGGAAGCAGAAGATTTTCCAGCCTGAGATCATTTACCCACGGGCGCATGCCTTCATTGATAATGGCCAGGGATTTTATTTCAAAGAGTTCGATATCGTCAGGGGTATGAGACTGGCCCAGAGAGGACAATGATTGCCGAATATCGCGCAATTGCCCCAGGTAAGATTGCAGTCGCGACACTTTACCCTGCCACGCTCCATCAGGAGCGGTAATCTGACAAAACACTTCCAGCCTTTGGTACTGCCCTTTTATCTCATGGGCATCCACAACCATAGTTTGTTCTCTCAGCACCTGGCCGGAGAAGGAAGAGGAGAGTTCCAGGTTTTCAAAAAACCACCTGACTCCCATATCCATTATGTTGCTGAAGCGGTTATCCATTTTTTACAATATCATAGACCGGGATTTGAATTTTCCCGGAAAGTTCATCACATAGTTTGTCAGAATCCAGTTTGTACCCACCGGGTGAAACCGGATTCACGCACAGGGCAATCAGTTTGCTTTTTTCCAGCACCTTTACGGTTCCTCCTTTTTTCAGAAACAAGCGGAAGGTCATGGGCGATGCAAAAATACAGGTAAAATCTCTCACTACAATCTGGGTTTTCATCAATTGCGCATCACAAGAGATGCTTTTGAGAAATCTGTCGGTGAGTGCTCCGGGAATAAAGACAGCTTTAGCCTGTTTCATGATGGGTTTTAAGCCCGTGTCCACCTGCATGGCAGAAGAAAAAGGAGTAGTCTGCAGTTGTAGTTCATTGTCAATGATTTGCACCTGGCTCTGGTTGTCTGCATGTATCAGCTGTTGTGCATATTCGCTTTTATCAAGATGTATCAACTCACAAACGAAAGCGGTTTTATTTACCAGTTCCTGCATATTGACAGATACCGCAGCTCCCGTAGTAAGCACCATAGAAGATGATACGGCAGGCGAGGCCATGCTCAGGCGCGAGAGTGCGCCATCCACAATACACAAATCCACCTGGTGGTGCTTATGGAGAAAGTCGATCCATCGTTTGAGTGAAGTTGTAGCAGGGGGTCCGGAGAGCAAAACTTTGCCACCTGACTGTACTTTTCCGGTAATAAGCCGTCCCAACGAAGTCTGTTCGGTGCTGATGTGCAGCAGTTCGGAGGTGAGTCTTCTGTGGCGGTAATGCTTTTCGCTGGTGGTAAACAACACCCCTTCGCGCAGGAAGATCTCGGGTTTGGCCGTTTGGGTAACCTGATCCATCCTTTCGCCATCAATACCGGCAGAGCTCACCCCTACCCTGATGCGATCCAGAGGAAGGCGCGAAAGGATGTAGTTGAGGCACTCTGTTTTGCCAGTATTTTTTTCCAGACCCACAATGGACAGACTGTCGTATTTTGTGAGCTCGTTGACAAAAGGCATAGCGAATGGTTTATTTAACTGGTTACAAATTCGTAAGTATTAGTTGAGCTGCAGCCCGTTACTGGAGGCTTTGCGGTTTTTGCGTTTCAAACGTACCGGCTCCAGGGTAAGATGCTGCCCCTGTAATAAGGAAGCAACTCCTTCCACCTCTTTCCTGTCAATACAATCCGGGCATTGACATTCATTGGTGTAATTGGTGGGCTCGGTGTAGGTAGTGATAACTCCTTCGAAATTGCGCAAGACTACTTTTCCGGGAGCCTGTGAAATCATGTAGGTAGGCATCACGGGAATTTTACCTCCCCCACCGGGTGCATCCACAACGAAGGTGGGTACTGCATATCCGCTGGTATGGCCTCTGAGTCCTTCAATGATTTCAATCCCTTTGGAAACGGGTGTGCGAAAATGCTCCAGACCCATGGCCAGATCGCACTGGTAAATATAATAGGGACGTACCCTGTTGTAGGTAAGTTTATGAACCAGTGTTTTCATGATGTTGACACAGTCATTCACACCACGCAACAAAACCGACTGGTTGCCCAGTGGCACGCCGGCATTGGCCATTTTTGCCAGTGATTCGCATGCTTCCGGAGTTATCTCGTTGGGGTGGTTGAAATGAGTGTTCAGCCACACCGGATGGTATTTGCTGATGATTTTCACCAGATCGTCGGTAATTCTCTGTGGGCAAACCACGGGCACCCTTGAACCGATGCGGATAATCTCCACATGAGGGATTGCCCTGAGTCTTTGCAGGATGGATTCGAGTTTTTTGTCAGAAACCATGAGTGCATCACCACCGGAGAGCACCACATCGCGAATCTGGGGATTGCGTGCAATATAATCGATGGCCTTCTGCAGGTAATCGCCGGGGGTTTCATCGTCCTTTTGTCCTGCAAATCTTCTGCGGGTGCAGTGTCGGCAATACATGGCGCACATGTCGGTGATAAGCAACAGGACCCTGTCGGGATAACGATGGGTTAAGCCGGGAACGGGAGCATCTTCGTCTTCATGCAGCGGGTCGCGCAGATCTGAAGCCGTAAAATGGGTTTCAGCAGCCGTTGGGATGGCTTGTTTGCGCACCGGGCAGTTGGGATCCTCAGGATTGATAAGGCTCAGATAGTAGGGTGTTATGGCCATTCTCAGTGTTTTGAGCGACTTACGCACCCCTTCTTCCTCCTGTGGAGTAAGATGGATGTACTCCTTGAGCTGCTCCAGGGTTTCTACTCTGTTTTTCACCTGCCACTTCCAGTCATTCCACTGTGTGTCGGTTGATTCCGGGAATAATACTTTTCGTTGACTTGTTATCATATCTTTAGACATAAATTTTTTCAAACAATTCTCTGATTTCCCTGGACTCACGGATGATATTCAGGGTAAGATCGGCATGGCCTCTGGCATAGCCGTTACCTACAATAAGGTTGATGTCTTTGCCTACCCCTTCAGCGCCTAGTGCGGCTTTGGTGAAGCTGGTAGCCATGGAGAAGAAATACACATGCCCCTGCCCTTTGGTGATGAGGATAGAGGTCATTTCAGTAGAAGGAACATTTACATTGTTGATGGTAACATCGCATCCTCTGCCTCCGGTGATGGCCATAACCTTATTGTATACGTCCATTACCTGGGTTGCATCAGCTACGATGACATGGGTGGCAAGGCCAAGAGCTTCGATGCGTTTGGCATTTTCTTCAGAGAATTCCACCACGATTACTTTACCACTGGGCCCGGCATTCTGCATGGCCTGGTAGCAACAAAGGATTCCGGATTTTCCGCCGCCACCCAATACACAAACCATATCGCCTTCGGTAACCAGCCGGTCTACCTGGGCAGGAGCACCTGCCACATCCAGGGCTGCCAGGGCCAGTTTTTCGGGAATATCGTCGGGCAAAACAGCAAAGATGCCGCTTTCGAAAAGGATGGCTTCACCTTCCACATCCACCTGATCCGAAGCAGGGTCAAGGTGAAGGATGGACTGGAGTTTCAGGGGAGTAAGAGACAATGACACCAGGGTGGCAATCTTGTCGCCCACTTTCAGTTTGTTTTTGGGAAAGCTGGGTCCCACCTCTTTCACTGTGCCAATGAGCATGCCCCCGGATCCGGTTATGGGATTCTGCATCTTCCCCCTCTGGGCGACGATGGCAGAAATCATATCTTTCATTTTGCCGGCATCGGCTTCGCATACTTGCTTGATCTGGGTATAGGAAGCTGAATCGATATTAAGTGTACTTACCTGAATAAGCACCTCATTATCGTAAATCTCCATGGTATTGTCCAGTTGTTCGGCGGGTTGGGGCAAGGTGCCGGGAGGATTGAGAACCCTGTGGGTTCCGTATCTGCAGCCTTTGTTCATAAAGTGGATTAATGATTTTTTTGGGTGGCTAAAATATTCCGGTGTCAGGCAAATGACTCCTGACACCGGAAATTATTTACATTAAGCGTATAGTTCAGTGAAAACTTTTCTGAGTTTGTCGGATTCTCTGAGAATCTGCAGGGTAATTTCGGCATGGCCTCGGGTATAACCGTTGCCCACGATCATATTCACATCCATCCCTACTCCTTCGGCACCCAATGCAGCTTTGGTAAAGCTGGTAGCCATGGAGAAGAAATACACGATACCACCGTCCTTACAGGTAAGGATGCTGGCCATTTCGGTGTCAGGAATATTCACGTTGTTGATGATTACATCGCACATTTGACCCCCTGTGAGTTCTTCAATTGTTTCGAGAATAGGAACAGGCTGGGTGGCATCGGCAGCAAAAACATGATCACACAAATCCAAATCCTGCAGTCTTTTGGTACTTCTTTCGCTGTGGCACAGGCCAATTACTTTTCCGGTAACACCAGCACGTTTTTTGGCTTCGTAGCAGCACAACATACCCGATTTTCCACCTGCACCAATGATCAACACGGTATCGCCAGGCTTAACCAGCTTGGCGGTTTGAGCAGGAGCACCTGCTACATCCAGTGCCGACAAGGCGAGAGTTTCGGGCATATCCTCAGGAATTTTGGCGTAAATACCACTTTCAAACAAAATGGCTTTACCGTCAATATCTACCTGATCAATGTCAGGGCGGATATCCTTGATTTTATCAATGCGCAGCGGTGTGAGCGACAATGAAACCAGGGTGGCAATTTTATCCCCCACTTTGAGGTCAATTTTATCTTTGATGGCATCTCCGATTTTCTCTACAGTACCGAGCAGCATTCCGCCTGATCCGGTAACGGGGTTGCGGTGCTTGCCTTGCGTGGCAACGATATCCAGCATGATGCGTGCAATCTCTGCCTTGTCGCCTTTGGCCTGCTCTTCAATCTGGGTAAAGCTGGCAGAGTCGATGTTGAGGGTTTGCACATCGATGAGGATTTCATTGTCCCAAATCTCATCCATGTTGTTGTCAATCTTGTTGGCGGGTTGGGGCAAAACGCCCTTGGGCTCGATAACCCTGTGAATTCCGTATTTGTTACCTTTTTTCATTGTTGTATTGATGTAATATGAATTATTGTTTTGATAAATTGAATTTACTTTCAAACGGTCTGTTACTATTAGTTGCGGGGTTTCAGACCCAGAATTTCACGTGCTTCCGTAGGATTGGCAATTTCACGTCCCATTTCGCGGGCCATTCTTACCACTTTCTCTACCAGTTCGCCATTGGATTTTGCCAGTACTCCCTTCGAGAGGTATACATTGTCTTCAAATCCAACCCTTACATGACCACCATCGATAATAGCTGCCATGGCAAGGGGAAACTCGAAGCGTCCGATACCGGCTACTGTGTAAGTTGCATCGGCAGGAATGCTGTGGCGCAGGAAAACAAAATCTCTCAGGTCGCCGGAGATACCACCGTTGACTCCCATTACAAAATCAAAATGCATGGGCAACTCAATAAAGCCTTTCCTTTGCAGGCGCAGGGCCATGTCGATCATGCTCTTGTCGAATACTTCCAGTTCGGGCTTGATTCCTTTTTCAATCATCCTTTTGCCGAAATACTTGATGGTATTTTCGGTATTCATAAAAACCTCATCCCCGCCAAAGTTGAGCGTACCACAATCGAGGGTAGCCATTTCGGGGTTCAGTTCGGTGGGTTGCAGTCTTTCATCGTCGGTCATGCCCACTGCACCACCCGTAGAGGGTTGGATAATTACATCGGGACATAATTTATAAATGGCATCCATCACCTCTTTAAAGCGGTTTTTGTCCTGGGTGGGGGTACCATCGTCACGGCGCACGTGCAGGTGAATGATGCTTGCACCGGCGTCATAGGCGAGTTTGGCTTCCCTGGCGCACTCTTCCACGGTATAGGGAACGGCAGGGTTGTGTTCTTTCAGTACTTCTGCACCGCTGATAGCGGCTGTAATAATGAGTTTTTCCATGGGGGTTGTTATTTTTTGCGTTGACAATCTTTGGGTGTAATGCAGGTTCCGCTGGCTGTGCAAACTACGATGGGTTCTTCCAGCACATCAGCAGCAGAGGGCGAAATATCGGCACGGGGAGCAATTACCTTGGTAGCGGTAAAGACCATTTTGCGCGAGGAATTGCCTTGTGATACGATTTCCCCGGTAGCCTCAATGTAATCGCCGGCATACACGGGAGCCAGAAATTCAACACTGTCGTAAGCCCTGAATAATCCTTCATCACCATCCAGGCGAATCAACAGTTCAGTGGCTACATCGCCAAACAATTGCAACATTTTGGCACCATCTACCAGGTTGCCACCATAATGAGCATCATGGGAGCTCATGCGAACACGAATCATTACTTTTTCAGACATATTATTGCTTTTTATAAATGAAGTCTACCAGAATTGCAGGTGTGTGAACATTCTCGGGAAGAATTTCACCGTTTTTCACCACCTGTGCTGTTTCGGCCATCACCATATCAGCAGCCATGGCCATGATGGGATTGAAGTTGCGGGTTGTCCCCTTAAAAAAGAGATTTCCGCTTTCATCAGCCACGGAAGCTCCCAGAAGCGCCACATCGGCTCTGAGGGGTTTTTCCAATAGGAATTGCTTTCCATCTACCTCAATTACTTGCTTACCCTCTTCCACTTTGGTGCCAATGCCTGTGGGAGTTAACACACCACCCAAGCCGGAACCACCGGCTCTTACGCGTTCTGCGAGGGTTCCCTGGGGAGCAAATTCTACTTCCAGGGTGCCGCCATTCATCTGCTCTACGGCCGATTTGTTGGCGCCAATGTAAGAGGTAATGATCTTTTTCACCTGCCCGTTGGCGATGAGTTTTCCCATCCCTTTTTCGTCAAAGGCAGCGTCGTTGCAAATGATGGTTAAATCCTTTACGTCAGATTCTGCAAGTTTGTCCATCAGGGAGTTAGGACCACCGGTGGTAAGAAAACCTCCCACCATTAAAACCATTCCGTCTTTGATTTTATCTACTGCTTCGGTCAGTGCAATCAATTTGTTCATATTCTTAACAAATAAAAGGTTAGCTGTGAAATTTTTAACAAAAGTACTGCTTTAAGTGAAATAAAAAACTTTTATGCAAGAAATTTTGCAAAATCTTTGGTTACTGAAATGCAGATTTAACGGTCTATACAAGCGTTTTAATACAGCAATCCACGTCTTGCATCTCCGAACACGACATAGTTTCTGACGAGCATCATTTTTCTCTATACGAATTTTAAATCACAAAAGAAGCAGGCAGGCCAAAAGGTGATTGTGAAGTTATTAACAGGGGGTGGGGGG
>RECE01000361.1 GCA_007694165.1 Bacteroidota bacterium | reverse complement strand
TTTTGGGAATTCTCTGCCCCACCTTCGTTTTTAAGAGCAAAGTATTTTTCAATAAGGTAATAAGGTTAGGTTTTTACACAGTACGATCATTGCTACTAAGGTAATAAGGTTAGGGGCTGGGGGTGGGTCAGAAGATTACACTAGCCCGGACGGGAACTTAGAGTCCCGACCGGGCAAGGGGTTAACTTGCATACCAGCACTGCCCGGACTCCCCTCTCCCGCAACTGCGGGACAGGGAGGGGCTGGGGGTGGGTCAAAATGATTTTCGGGGGGTTCACAGGGGGCCGATAAGCACTCAATAATCCACCAGCCCTTCGCGTATGGCAAATTTTACCAGCCCTACGATGGACTTGGTTTTGGTTTTGGCCCAGATATTTTTCCGGTGGGTTTCTACGGTGAGTTCGCTTATGAAGAGCTTTTCCGCAATTTGCTGCGTAGTGTATTCGCGCACTACCAGGGCCAGTATCTCTTTTTCGCGTTTGGACAGGGTGTATGTATTGGTTTCATTCTGCGCTTCAAAAAAATCCATGGATCCCATTTTCTCGAACACAGCTTTCTGCACTTCATCGCCCAGGTAGCGTTCTCCTTTGGCCACCTTTTTTATGGCTTCCACCATCTCTTTGATATTGGCTGATTTGAGCATATACCCGCTTGCCCCGCTTTGTATCATTTTTTCTATGTAGTGGGAGTCTTCATACATGCTAAGGGCCAGTATTTTTGCCTGCGGATTTTTTTCTTTGATAAGTCTTGTCAGCTCGATACCCGACATTTGGGGCATGTTTACATCCACCAGAAACACATCGGCCTGGACGGTGTCGGCAATGTCAAGGTATTCTGCCGCAGAAAAAGCAAAACCCATCACTTTCAGCCCGGATTTATCTTTGAGAATAGAAGTAAGGCCTTCAACAAAAAGCTTGTGGTCGTCAATAAGGAAAACTTTTACACTTCTCATAAGAGGGCACTTAAAGGTTAAACAATTAGTGGGATGGGGTAGTTTTTTTCAGTCCGGCTCTCATGAGCAGGGAATGGATTTTCTCTCGTGCTTCGGCCCGCATTTCGGGTTTTTCGTTTGGCTGCGATCGGGCAGTGTTAGCTTCAAAAGGTGCATACTGTTTTTCCAGCGGCAGGATAATGGTGATGATTGTGCCCCTTCCCGGTTTGCTGTCAATGAGAAACTCTCCTCCAAGGCCTTCGATGCGCGAGGCAGCGCTTTTGAGCCCCAGCCCCTGCCCTGTTGCCTTGCCACAGACCTCAAACCCTTTTCCGTCATCTTCTATCATTACTGTAATATCGTGGTCATTTTGCAGGATCTCCATATTGATTTCGCGGGCTTCGGCGTGAAGGATCACATTGTTGAGCATCTCCTGTATGGTACGGTAAAGTGCATGTTGATGATAGGTTCCCAGCGATTTGTCCACACCATTGATATTGAGATGGACATCATATTGCCTGAGGTTTTTGATTTTGGCTGCCAGGTTGCGGATGGCGTATTCAAACCCCCGCTCCATGAGCACCAGCGGAGCCAGGTTGTAGCTGATATGCTTCATTTCCCTGAGGATTTCATCCAGGTTGGAAGCGGTTTTCTTCAGCAGGTCATGTTTTCTTTCTGTGCTGAGGGTATCATCTTCTATTACATTGGTAACATTGAGTTTGGTAAGTGAAATCAAAGGCCCCACCCCGTCATGCAGCTCTAAACCCAGGCGTTTGCGCTCACTGGTTTCCGCTTCCAGTGCTGCACGGTTTTTTTCCCTCGAATGACGGATTTGGTTTTCATGGAGTTTGTTTTTCTGTAACTGTTTGATTTTATTGATGTAAAACTTATAGAGCAGAGAAAGAATGATGAGCAACGAAACGGATATAACAATGATAAGCACCATGGTATTTTTGCGCTGGCTCAGCAGGAGTTCCTGTCGTTCCATGGTGAGCTGATTGAGCTCCATTTGCCTGTTGAGTTGTTCCAGCTCCACATTGTATACCTGGTAGATTTCTGTCTGGTCGTAGAGTTTGGATCGCTTTTCATTGGCCAGTTTGTAATGCTCAAAGGCCCGGGTGATATTTCCCTGGTGCTCATAAATGCTGGAAAGTGTTTCGCTAATCCTGAAACTTATTTCGTCATTTTCAATCTGTTGATTGATCTGCGATACGGCTTCCACATAGGTCATGGCCTGGTCAGTATTGTTCATTTCCAGATAGGCCATAGCAATTCCCAGTTTAGGATAGCAAGCCTGCCGGGGTGAGTTTACCACCTGAGCCAGCGAATCACTGATGTGGTAATTGCTTATGGCCCGGGGATAGTTGGCCGTATGGAAATAGAAGTTTCCCTTTTCCAGGTAAATATCACTGAGGTTGAAATTGGATTCAACCTTTTTACCATACAATATGGCCTGATTAAAATAGTGAATCGTGGAGTCGGGTTGTCCTATTGCCTGGTAATACATGGCTTTGTGGTTGGCCACAGAAGATATACCCAACTCGTGGCGATAGCGTAAAAAGCCATCCCAGGCCTTTGCATAGTAAGAGTATGCCTTGCCCAGATCATTGATTTCGTAATAGATACGACCAATGCTGTTCATGGCCGTGTACATATTAATGGTGTCATTGATATGCTCATAAATCTCCAGCGACTTGAGGAAGAAATCTATAGCATCTTTGTATTTTTCGCTGAAAAGGTTGACCAGCCCTATGTTGTGATGGGTATGGGCCAGGTACAAAGGCTCATTGAGTTCAAGGGCCAGTTCCATGGAATTGTAAAACTCCTTGATGGCATTGTTGTATTGCGCCTGATACAGGTATGATACGCCGATCATATTATAGAAAGGAATTTTGTCTTTATCCTTTCCATTTTTTTCTATGGCAGAAAGTCTGTCCATGGCAATATCACGTGCAACAGCAGGATTGGTAATTACCACCTGACTTGCTTGCGCAAGATACTGTGCATTCTCCGCGCTTTCAAAAGAAAACAGTTTTTCTCTGCCGGTCTGCGTATGGATGGCTGTCAAATCATTGCCGGGTAGAAAAAAATAAACGTAGGCTGACCCGGCAAGTAAAAGCAAAAGGAGCAGCACAGGCAGAACAAACCTGAGAAAAGCTCTTCGGGTGCTCATCTTTTCCGGATGTTGGGATATATTTTCTGACAGAGGACTCATGTGCGACGGGTTCTGAAGAATGAAACAGAATTGAGATACAACGCTGCAAATAAGAGATACACCCTGTCAGGCACAAATCCCTTTTGTCGTTGGCAAAATTCCGGTTACGATCCAAAATTAAACTTTTTTCAGACTGAGGACAAGTCAATGACCACAACTTAACAACATACAATAATACGCTGTATGTTTTAATAGCTGTCTATCAGCACTTTATCAATATTTCTCTGCTCCGACAAAGCAAAACAAAATCAAAAAATACCTATCCTCAGGTATTGTCTGTTTAGGGCTCATGAAGTATCATTGTAATGCGTTAAAAGGCAAAATAAGGGCAGCTGCCCATTATGCACATGAGTTTCCAAACTTACGTTTAACTTTTTTGTTGAAATAAACGCTGTTACACAAAGATTTAATACCCTTGTTTATAATAATCCCAAATCCATCAATTCCTGTAAATTAAACCAAAACTTAAGGCTATGCAACACAACTACAAGCATTTCACTTTTTTTTCACTATTTGTTCTTCTGCTGGTAGCACCTGTTGGGTCTCAAATAAAGGAAAGTCCACTCAGTGGGACCCTGACCATTGGTCCCGGTGGGGATGACGATTACAATACTTTTACTGCAGCTACCAATGATTTGATGACACAGGGTGTAGGAGAAGGAGGAGTCCTTTTCCTGGTGGCACCGGGCACTTATCCCGAGCGGGTAACCCTCAGCAACCTCACAGGTACCTCCGCAGATAATCCCGTTGAGTTTCGCGCCAACGATGGGATAGTAACCCTCACGGGAACAGGCACCACCGCCAACAACGATGCCATGGTGAGTATTCACGCTACCAGCCACATCACCTTCGATGGCATCCATGTGGAATGTGTGGCAACAACCATCGCTGAGAGGGTGGAAATGGGCTACCTGATCAGCGGCAGCGACACGGTAGGTTCAAATCACAACACCATAAAGAATGCTTCGGTACTCATGGGAGGCGAACTGGGCGAAATCACCCATCATGTTATGGGGGTCAACATCAACTCCACTGCCACCGCCCCTTCAGGTGCCAACAACTTCAACACCATCCACAACATGACCATCGACAATGTTTCCACGGGTGTGCGAATTGCCGGCAAACAACTCATGTTTGGGGAACCCGAATTCCCCGATACGGGCAATACCATCAGCAATTGTACTTTTGGCGAAACCCTTCCCATTACCTCTTCCACCGGTACAGCCATTGGTATCCGGGTGCGTATCCAGGAAAACGTCACCATTTCCGACAATATCATCGCCGATGTATTCAGCAATCCGGAAGTAGCTCCGGTTTTTCCGGCCAATGTTGAGGGCATCAACATGTTCAATTGCGGAGGAGATGTCTTTAACAACCAGGTACAACGGGTGTACTATCTGGGTCAGGGCCCTACCACCGTCAACGGTATCTACATGAACCCCACAGAAAACGACACCATCCGTCTGTATAACAATTTTATTTCCAATCTTTACAAGGCTCCGGGATACAATCTCCCTTCCTTCGACAACAGTACAACCATCAAAGGAATCTACATTGCCAAAAATACCGGAGGGGGTGGTTTGGTGCAGGCCTGGTTCAACACCGTAGTGCTTGATCATCCGGACCCTTCTCCTTACGTTTCCGGAAGCCTGATAATGCGCTCTTTCTCCGGAGGCAGCTGTTATGTAGAAATATACAACAATATTTTTATCAATAACCTGGTACCCGCAGGGACCAACCCCAACGAATACACCAACAGCTCCTTTGCCATCATTGACGGAAATACCGACAATGAGTTTTTGTCGGGAGACAACAACCTGCTATACGTCTCTCATCCCGACGCTTTCATTGCCCAGAAAGGCCGGCGACTGGGCACTGCCATTACCAACTGCACTACCCTTGAGGAATGGAGTGAAATAGCCGAAATGGATTACAATTCGGTTTCCAAATCGGTAAACTTTGTAGATCTTGCTGGCGGTGATTTGCACCTGGCAGGAGCTTCCATCAGCGATCCCCAGCTGGCAGGAATTGCCATTGAAGGGGTGGATTTCGACATAGACTATGATCCCAGGGCGGAAATCCCCGGCATGGGAGCCGATGAATACGACCCCAGTGATGCCGTGGTTAGTGTCAGCGGAACGGTAAGCGACGATGACACCGGCAATCCGCTGCAGGGTGTAAGCATCACCCTGGGTGAATTCAGTGTAATGACCAATGCATCCGGACTGTTCAGCTTAAACATCCTGCCGGGCATGTATACATTGACTGCAGAAAAAGAAGACTATTTCCCCTTCTCCCAGGAAATGGAAATTCTTCCAAACGATACAGTGCTGGAAATTTATCTTACTCCTGTCCCCATCCCCATGGCTTTGGTAACCGGAATTATCGAAGGGTCGGACATGCCCGGGACAGGGCTGGAAGGAGCTTTCATCTCCTTTTTGGGAGAAGAAGAATTCCTGCCCGTATACACCAATGAGCAGGGAGAATTTTCCCTGGAGATTCCCGCCAACATCACCTACTCCTGGACAGCTGCTGCAACGGGATATGAACCTGCCACCGGCACTTTCACTCCGGAAGAGGGGGACTTCGACATGGGGGTTATCGTACTGAACGAATATCCCTTTGCACCGCTCAATGCAACAGCCACACAGGAAGAGGATCTTGTGACAGTATCCTGGGATGCACCCGTACCGGGATTGTTTACCGCTTTCCGTTACGACAACGGCACCCTTACCGGTCAGCTGGGCTACCAGAATGGCACCGAAAACTCAGTACTGGGAGCTGTGCATCGCCGCAATGCTGTTTTGCATCAAATCAGCTGGTTCCTCTCCTCCGAAGGCGGACCCCACAACCTGGTCAACATCTTCGTATTTGGCCTGGATGAAGAAGGGATGCCCGACAGGGAGAACATTCTTTACCTGGCCCCCAACATCAACAACACCGACAACCAGTGGAACGATTATACCCTTACCGAAAGTTTGTCGGCACCCAATGGTTTTCTCATCGGGGTCAGTACCAGCGGTTTTCTTGCCCTGGGCCACGATGCAGGAGAAGAACCCTGGCCTTTTCAGCCTGAAACGCAGTTTGCCACCCCCAACTTTCTGCAAAACGATTTTGTAACCATGGAAAGCATGAACTTCCAGGTGAATTTCCTTATCAGGGCGCATGGCATTGACTTTGGCCCGGCCCTTTTCGACAAATCCTATACCCAAACCAGCCCCAACCTGCTGCCCGTTCACCAACCCATGGCTGTGGAAGCTCAACAGCCCGTCCGTACCCGGCACATGACCGACCAGCTGCCCAGGGTTCTGAATCATTACAAGGTTTACAGGCTCGAAGAAAACGAAACGGACAATGAGCAATCATGGACACTCCTTTCGGATGATGTTACTGACCTGCAATACATTGACACCGACTGGTTGAACCAGGAACCCGGTCAGTACCTCTATGCGGTTAAGGCTGCCTGGTCAGGGGGAGTTGTTTCCGAACCTGCATTTACCAACACAGTAACCATGTCTCCGGACCCGGAGCCTGTTCATGTAACCTTACTCACAGTTGGACCTTCCGGCAATCCTGTGCCTGATGCCATGGTGGTGCTAAACCATCAGCAAGGAGAAAGTTTTTCAGGAACTACGAACCAGGAAGGCTTGACTGTATTTGAAGATGTACCGACCGGGCAATATGAATTGACTGTTACGGCTGAAGGGTACCACCCTTACCATGAAGAGGAGATACAAATTTCTCAATCCACCAGCCTGACAGCAGAACTGGAAGTAATTACCCATACCGGACTGCTGCAGGAAAATACTATCGTACTGTATCCCAACCCGGCCACCCGGCAGTTTTTCATTGAATCCGACAAAAACATCCGGCAACTGGAAGTTTTCAACACAGAAGGAAAACTGATTTACATCCACCAGCCTCAGCAGGAAAAGATCCGGGTGAATACAGAAGCCTGGGAGGCAGGTCAGTACATTATCGTTATTACCCACAACCAGGGCGAACAACACACCCTTAAATGGCAGAAACAATAAACCGGGGACTGCCCTCTCATCAATAAAACAACAACTAATCAACAGAAGTAAACGCAATTACAAACAACAAAACAAATCCATTATGGCAAAAAGAATTCTACTACTGCTAATCATTCCCATGCTGCTGACTCTATCCCCTGCCCTTTCGCAGGATACACGTACCGGCCTGAGCGGAAACCTGACCATTGGTCCGGAAACAACAGATGACTATGCCACTTTCACAGCGGCAGTCAATGACCTTATCGCCAGCGGAGTAGCCGAAGGAGGAGTTACCTTCCTGGTGACTCCCGGAACCTACCCCGAGCGCATTACCCTGAACACTTTTACCGGAGCATCGGAAAGCTCCCAGGTCATTTTTCAGGCCGACGGCGGAGAGGTAACCCTCAACGGCACCGGCACATCCGGAACCTTAGATGCCATGGTTATCCTCAATGGGGTATCCTGGGTAACATTTGATGGCATCAACATCCTCGACGGAGGCACCACCGCATCCGACAGGGTGGAAATAGGCTATGTCATTACCGGAACCGCCACCCAGGGATCCAATTACAACACCATCAAAAACGCCTCTATCATGATGGGTGGAGGAGAAAATCCGGAGTTGCGCAATGCCCGTGGAGTCTCTTTTATTTCCAATGCAACCCAGGCTTCGGGAAGCAACAACTTCAATACCCTGCACAACCTCACCATCGACAGGGTCGGCTGGGGTGTTCGTGTAGCAGGAAAGACTGCTCTTTTTGGTGCTATTCAGTTTGCCGATGAGGGTAACGTAGTGAGCGGCTGTACTTTTGGATCCAATGTAAGAATTGGCCACAATGAGGCTTCTTCGGCCATAGGCATTCAGATACAGGCCCAGAAAAATATTCGGGTTTTCGACAATATCATCGACAGTGTTTTTTCCACCCCGGCGGCTTCTCCTGCCCTTCCGGTAGGATCGAGAGGGATCAGCGTAGATGCCGGTGCCGGTGAAATTTTCAACAACCAAATCAATTATGTCAGGTACCAGGGAGCCGGAGCATCGTCTGCCATCGGTATCAGAATCACCGTGCTGGAAGAGGATACCATGAAGATTTACAACAACTTCATCTCCAATGTATCCAAAAGCAATGAATATGTACCCCCGTCTTTTGACAACAGCATGTATGTGATGGGCATCTGGTCCTTTGCAGGTACAGGTGGCGGAGGAAGTCTCGAACTTTATCACAACACTGTTGTGCTGGACCACGAAGTTGCATGTGATTTCCCTTCGGCAGCCATTTATGCAAGTGCTTCCAGCTCAGGAATACCCCCGGTTATCATGTACAACAACATTATGATCAACAACCTCACTCCGTCACTTAATTATGACAATAACCATGGCAACACATCTTTTGCCTTTGTGGAAGGAAATCCCAACCCGGGAACCCTGGAAAGCAACAACAACCTGTTTTATGTTTCCGACCCCAATGCCATCCTGATTCAGAAAGGGCGGCAACTGGGAGCAACCATTGTTGATTATTCAACATTGCCGGCATGGAGCGCAGCCACCGGACACGACACAGAGTCTGTTTCCAAGATGATCAATTTCGTGGATTACGACTCCGGGGATCTGCATCTGGCAGGCGCATCCATCAGTGATCCGCAGCTGGCAGGCACCCCCATCGAAGGGATTGATTTCGATATTGATTATGATGAAAGAGGAGAGATTCCCGGCATGGGAGCAGATGAATACGACCCCAGCGATGCAGTGGTTAACCTTCAGGGCACCGTTACCAACGCCGAAACCGATGAACCTCTGCAGGGGGTTCAGATTTCCATTGGAGATTTCCAGGTACAAACCGGTCCGGCCGGCGGATACAGCCTGAGCATCCTGCCCGGCGAATATACGCTCACTGCAGAGAAAGCAGATTTTGAGCCTTTCAGCCTGGAAATAACCATTCCTGGTACCGACACCATCATTGACTTTCAGATGACCCCCGTGCCTATCCCTATGGCTATGGTAACCGGTATCATAGAAGGATCAGACCAACCCGGAACAGGCATTGAAAACGCACAAATCCACTTTACCGGTGAGGAAGAATTCCCGGCAGTATTCACCGATGCACAGGGAGTATTCTCCATTGAACTTCCGTCAGGCATCAGCTATACTTACAGGGCAGTGGCCACTGGCTATGAACCCGTTACAGGCAGCATTACCCCGGCCGAAGGTGACTACGACATGGGAGTAATCGTTTTGACAGAATTTCCCTTTGAGCCTCTCAATGTTACAGCTACCCTGGTGGATGATGCTGCTGAAGTGCAATGGGACGCACCCATCCCCGGCTTGTTTACCGGATTCCGCTACGACAGCGGTATTGTCAGCGGTCAGCTGGGATTCCAGAATGGCACCGAAAACTCTGTTATGGGAGCCGTGCACCGCCGCAATGCAGTCATTGATGAAATCAGCTGGTACCTTACCGGCGAAGGGGGACCCCACAACCTGGTCAACATCTTTGTTTTTGGCCTTGACGAAGAGGGGATGCCCGACAGAAATGAACTGCTGTATATTGCACCCAATGTAAACAACACTGATGATGAATGGAACACCCATGTGCTTCCTGAAAGCCTCTCTGTTCCCAATGGTTTCCTCATTGGGGTAAGTACTTCCGGATTTCTGGCCATGGCCCACGATACCGGAGCTGAACCCTGGGAGTTCCAGCCCAACACTCAGTTTGCCACAGCCAACTTCCTCCAGAATGATTTTCTAACCCTGGAAAGTTTAAATTTCCAGGTAAACTTCCTCATCAGGGCCGCAGGTGTGGACTTTGGTCCCGCATCCTACGACAAGCAACTGCCTGTTGCAACAAATACCATCCAGCCCGAAAATGCTCCCGTGGCAGTTTCCATGCAAACACCCAGGGCCACTTCTCACTATTCGGAGCAATTGCCCAGGGTGTTGCTTGATTACTCTGTATTCAGGCTAATGCCAGATGATGCAGATAACCCCGAAGCATGGGAACTGCTCGAAGAAGAAACCACTGCCACCGGTTACACCGACGCACAATGGAATGAACTTGAGGCCGGAGAATATCTCTATGCTGTAATAGCAAGGTATTCAGGAGACGTTATGTCGGAAGCCAGCTTCTCCAATATCCTCATTGCAGAAGATGAGCCGGACCCCATCACAGTTACCATAAATGTGACCGATGAAAATCTCGCACCCCTGGCTGATGCAGTTGTAACGCTACAGAACGGAGATACTTACAACGGAAATACCGGAACCGATGGCATGGTAGTGTTTACTGAGGTAAACCCCGGCACTTATGATCTGCTGGTGACTGCCGCCGGATATAACGACAAGTTGATGGAAAACATCAACATTACCGAATCGGTAACCCTGGATATAGTGCTTGAAGAGATTATCAACAGCATAATCGGCGAAGAAGGTGAAAGTTTCAGGATTTTCCCCAATCCTGCCAGGGAATATTTCAGAGTGGATGCCGGCACCCGCATTGAAATCATTGAAGTTCACGATATTTTCGGAAAACTGATCCACCGTTCAACTCCGGCCCAATCCGGTTTTGAAATTAACACGGACAACTGGAGCCCAGGCCAGTACTTTGTAACACTTATCAGTGCTGACAACCAGGTCCGCATTCTTAAAATTCAGGTATTGTAATGATACCTGCTACACTGCCGGTTAACTGTCGAAAGAGCGCAGTTGCCGGCAGTGCTTATTCTTTCCCGGGTTGAACCATAAGAAAGGATGATCATTCACAAAAACCCAAAATCAAATTAGTTAAAAACCAAAATTGAACAAGATGAGAAGAAGAATATTACTTTCAGGAATGCTGTCTCTGCTATTATTGGCAGGCAGCCAGCTATGGTCGCAGACCGGTAGCTTCTTCGAGGATTTCAACGGCGTAACGACACCCAACCTGCCCACAGGATGGACAAGCTTTGTTGAAACCACTTCTACAGGGTTCGTAAGAACAGCAACCCTCTATACCCCCATATCTCCTCCCAACCATTTGCAAT
>RECE01000358.1 GCA_007694165.1 Bacteroidota bacterium | reverse complement strand
TGAAGAGAATTACATTTACAAACCAAATTTTATTTTTTATGAAAAAAACAATACCTTGGGCCCTAACATGGTTAATGGCCCTTATACTTGTCTTTAGCATTAATGTTAAAGGACAAGACGTAATAGCTTATTGGGATCAAAACAGCAATGATCTCCCAGGAGGTGGTTTTGGATTCTTGGCTGATCCAGATGTTTTCCCGCAATCTGCTGACATGGGATTTGGATCGCTCACTGTAGGTGGAGGAATCCTTTCTGAAACACAAACCAATACAAACGGCGATCTGGTTTACACCTGGATTCCATCTTTTGGTGGGACTACCCTTAATGCACAAGAGGGTGTTGCCGGTGGAGGAAGTATTTCCATTCAGGGAGGAACCGATACTGGCAACAATGGTTCTTATATACAACTCGAATTTTCCACCGAAGATTATGAGAACACTAGTCTTACCTATGCCACCCAGTCTACCAGCTCCGGGTTTAACTCACATGCCTGGTCATGGAGCACTGACGGTATAACATTTACAGACATTTTAACTTTTACCAATATCACAACCTCATTTGCTAACACAGGTGTTGTTACCGTTGATTTGCCTGAAGCTGCCAACGACCTTGAAACAGTTCATCTCAGGGTTACTTTAAGTGGAGCTACAGGGTCTACAGGAAACACTCGTCTGGACAATATTACAATTCTTGGTGATATGATTGTAGAAGATTTTGATATGGTTACCTTCTATTTCAAGGGGCCATCCTGGATGGACAACAATCCGCACAATCCTGAAGTTTGGGGCCCGTTTACCGAAGCTAACTGGACGTCTGGAACACTTGCTTTTGACAGTGAACTGGGTTGGTGGAAAGCTGATGTTGCTGTAACCGATGCAACTGCAGAAATCACCTATCAGATGAGGTTTTCTGAAAATGGCACAACCAAATACCAGAAAGCTCCAGATGGCTCAGACCCAACCTTCACCACCACAACCGGTGAGATCTGGATTGATGCCAGCGGTGACATGATCTGGGACGTTGGTGGAGCAGATGACTTTGCCCTGGCTCCTGAGTATATTACGGAAGAGCAACCTTTAGAGGAACCTTTCGTTACACAATTCCAGTTTTCTGCCGTTGACGAAAACCTTCCAACCTGGTTCGGATCTCAACTGGCAAGAGGTTTAGCCACGCATGGCGACAACCTTTATGTGCCCAACAGAAATGCACCTGCCGGAGAGCAATTACAAATACATAACCGTTTTACGGGTGCTCTTACAGGATCGTTGAACACCAATGGTCTGTCAGGTGGAACGTTTCCTATCAATGATGCACAAACCAGCGAAGATGGAGTTGTGCTGGTTAGTAATCTTGCTATAAATGCTCCCGCAGTATTTAAAATTTATATACTGGACGCGGTGGATGCAGCTGAGGTTCTTATCGAACTGCCTCTTGATGCTGCTTCACGACTGGGAGATAAGTTTTCTGTTGTAGGTAGCTTTGATGACGGCAGTGCTGTCATTTATGCTGCTGATGCTACAACCCCCAGGGTATTCAAATGGACAATGCATGAAGATGTTGAAAAAAACGGATTTGTGTTTGGTGAGGCCCAGATAATCGGAACAACGGCTCTGGGAGCAACCAACGGCTCCAATGCTTCTGTTGCCGGGCTGCCTGATGGAAGTTTTTACATCACAGGTGGTGGTATAAATATTTATAAACTCAATGCTGACGGCTCTCTCATCGGAATGGTTCCCGGAGGCGTTGTGGCAACCGGTTCATCGGCACTTAAATATTTAGGTAAAGATGGAAATGATGATATTCTGGCGGTTTTCCTGTATGGTGCAGGAAATGAAAAACTTCGTGTTTTGAGAATTCCTGATGGTGACCCTACTGCCGCAGTAATTGAGTTTGATACTCCCTCATTAGGTGCCGTCAACTCTACAGGAAACAGTGGTGTATCCTATCAGCCTGCTGCTGACGGTGAAAATGCAGATTTATATGTAATTTCTGCCACCAACGGTATAGCTTCCTACGTTACTCAGAATTTCGATCTGGAATTCCCCGTATATTTGCCTCCGGCAGAAGATCCCGTATTTGCCCGCGCACAAATCATTCACAATTCGGCTGATCCTGCCGCAGCGCTGGTGGATATTTTTGTCAATGGTGAAGAATTCCTTCCCAATTTTGCTTTCAGAACAGCTACCCCTTTCGTGGATGTACCTGCTGAAGTGGAACTTACCATTGCCATTGCCCCAGCCGGACAAGGTATTGGTGCTGCTGTGGGCACATTCACTGTTACCCTCACAGAAGATGAAACCTACGTTATCGTAGCCAACGGCCTTATCCCTGCAAATGGTGACAAGGATGATATCAGTACCGACTTCAGCCTGTTCCCCTATGCCGGAGCACGCGAGGAAGCGGTTACAGCAACCAACACCGATGTACTGGTATTCCATGGCTCTACCGATGCTCCTACCGTTAGCGTATGGGTTATGGGTGGTGATGCACAACTCTTTGCATTTTCCTATGGTGAATTCCAGTCCTATCTGGAGTTGCCCACCGACGACTATGTGCTGGAAATCCGCACCGAAGACGGCGCAACAGTGGTAGCATCTTATGTTGCTCCCCTGGATCTGCTTGACCTGGATGGTGCTGCCATTACTGTTCTTGCCAGCGGCTTCCTTACCGCAGGTGATGATAATGACAATGCAGCATTTGGCCTGTTTGCAGCTACCGCTGCTGGTGGTGCTTTGGTTGAACTTCCTGTTTATGATCCACCTGTATTTACCGTTACCTTCGTAATTGAAGACGAAGAGGGTGATGCTATTGCTGACGCAGTGGTTACCCTGGACGGAGAAGCCAACGCAGAAGGTGACTATGTATTTGAAGATTTGCTCGCCGGTGAATATGCTTATAGCATCGAGGCTGCAGGTTATCAGATTGCAGAAGGAACCGTTACCGTTGTGGACGAAGATGTTACTGTAACTGTCACCCTTTTGGTTGATGACATTGTTGCTTTGACAGAATTCTTCGAAAACTTCGACGGTGTGACTGCACCGGCCCTACCCGAAGGATGGAGCAAAATTGTTGAAGCTGCCAATACTACAGCCGATATTCAAACCTCTACCTTGTCATTCCAGGTATCTGAGCCTAATCATATCCGCATGCTCAATGGTAATGACGCCAACCCAACCATGTTGCTTGTTGGCCCCAAAATTACCCATTTCGAAACCAACTGGCTGACATTCTGGGGACGTAACTCAAGCGCTACCCAAACAGCAGATGTAGCCATTGGTTATATGACCAACCCCAACAATGCTGCAAGTTTTGTAGCCGTTGACACGGTTTCTCTTGATGGCAATGTTTACGAAAAATTCTTCGTGGATTTTGAAGGTCTTCTGGATACTGAAGAGCACTTCCTTGCCTTTAAATATTTGCCTTTGGTTAACTTCCGCACCATTTATATGGACGATGTAACCTGGGAGGTTGCCCCCACACAGCCTGTTTTAACAGCAACACCTGAAGCCCTTAACTTTGGTCTTACAGATGTGGATGGTGAACTTTCATTGAGCCTTACCCTGCAGAATCAGGGAGTGGGTACATTAACCATTACAGACGGCGATATGGTATTTGGTGGCGCTGATGCTGCCTTGTTCAGCCTGCCCGATGACCTGGTGTATCCCATCGAACTGGAACTGGCCGAATCATTTACTTTTGATGTAACGTTCAGCCCCGTTTCTGAAGGCGCCAAAACAGCCACTCTTACCATCACCCATAATGGAGAAAACTCTCCCTTTGATGTGGCATTAACCGGTGAAGGTCTTGGCATCTTGTCTGAATTCTTTGAGGACTTCAACGGAGTGACCCCTCCAGTATTACCCGGAGGATGGTCGGCTATCGTTGAAAGCACCAATGAAAATGCCAATGTGGAAACAACAACTTTAGCCACACCTTTCAGTCTGCCCAATCATGTTCGCATGCAAAACAGCGGAGATCTCGGTGCACTTCTGATGCTTGTTTCTCCCAAGGTAGATAACTTTGAAACCAACTGGCTGACATTCTGGGCCAAATTCAGTACTGCTGCCCAGAATGACAACATTGTCATTGGATATACTCCCGACCGCAATGATGCAGCTGCATTTGTAGCGGTGGATACCATTTTTGTTTCCGGAAATGTTTACACCAGGTTTACGTATGAATTCCCTGAAACATTGCTGGATACAGATGAGTACCATATTGTTTTCAAAACAGACTACTCATCTACTTTCCGTACTTTTGTCATTGATGATATCAAATGGGAAGAACAACCCACAGCAGGTGTATTGGCAGTTTCGCCTGAGGCATTTGCATGGGAAGGAATATTCATCACTGAAACTACACCCAATCAAACATTCACTGTAAGCAACTTTGGTGTTGCTGACCTGGTATTTGAAGACGGAAGCATCACCCTTACAGGTACAGATGCTGATTTGTTTGGTCTGATTATCAGCGAAGATCTGGAATTCCCCCTTACTCTCGAGCCGGAAGAAAGCTTTACCATTGAAGCCAATTTCAGCCCGGTGGAAGAAGGTGCGTTCAGCGCAAATATCAGCCTGGTAGTTGACGGAGAAACAACGCTGGTTCCTTTGACCGGAACTTCTATTGACCCCACCCTCACTCCTGCTTTCGTATTTGATTTCCTTGGTGATTTCCCACCGGAAAACTGGACAAGATGGGCCGGAGAGCTCAATGACAGTACAGAACTTGCTCCTGTAACAGCTGTTTGGGTGCATGGTCGTTTTGGAGGTCAGGCAGACCAGCCATTTAATTCAGCAAGACTTAATATTTTCGGTACTACCCGTAACCACTGGCTGATTACCCCTCCCATAGATCTGGGCGACGGTACCACTGAATATATGGTCAACTTCGACATGGCACTTACTGCATGGAACACAAGCAATCCGGGCACATTCGGACCCAACCAGTACGCTGCCGTGGTTATTTCTACCGACAACGGTCAAACCTGGGAACCTGCAAACATTCTTGAGATGTGGGGACCTGACGACGAGATTTCCAATACCGGCGAAGCTGTAACCATTGACCTGAGCGAATATTCAGGCATTGTAAAGATTGGTTTCTATGGTGAATCACGTGCCGGTGGTGGTGATGTGGATTGGTTTGTTACCAATGTTGGCGTTCGTGAAATTGAATACTTTACTGCTACTTTCAATGTTAAAGACAGCGACAACAACGACATTCTTGATGCTACCGTTACTTTAGACGGAGAAACCCTCACAGCAGCGCCTTACCTGTTCGAAGATCTGCTGTTTGGCTCTTACGATTATTCTGTTTCAAAACCAGGATACATAGCGGTTACAGGATCTGTTGAAATCGTAGATGAAGATGTTGTAGTGGATGTAGTGCTTCTTGAAGCCTTCAACGTTGACTTTACCGTAACCTCAGGAGCGAATCCTGTTGTGATGGCCAATATCGACATTTATGATGCTTCAGACGCCCAGGTGGGTGCACTGGTAACGGATGCCGATGGAGAGGCCAGTTTATTGCTGCCTGCCGGTAGTTACACCTATGATGTATTTGCCGTTGGTTTTGATTTGCTTGAAAATCAAGCTTTCACAATCGTAGATGCAGACCTTAGCATTGATGTGGTGCTCACCGGACCCGATCCGATGATGTTGCCATTTGCAGAGGATTTCAATGACACCATTCTTCCCGAAGACTGGATCATTGTTAACCAGCCTAATCATCAACCTGAAGCAACCTGGCAGATTATTGCTGCCCTGGCTGGCAACAGCATTGACGGTACCCCCTTTGCCATCATTAACAGTGATGCCGCCGGCGCGCCTGCAGGAACAATCAATTCAATCCTCTACACGCCGGCTATTGATGCTGCAGATGTTACAGGAGTTTTAACCCTTTCTTTCGAGCACTTCTATCGTCACCTGGGTGCCAATGCATTTGGTAAGGTAGAAGTATGGAACGGAACCGAGTGGATTGAGCTTGCTAATTATACAGCAACAACAGGAAGCTGGGCTGCTCCCGCTTTGGCAACATTTGACATTACAGAACATGCCAACGCTCAATTGCGTGTACGTTTCCACTATACCGATGGTGGTTCATGGGCATGGTACTGGGCTGTTGACAATGTAGCAGTAAGAGACCTGCAGGAATACACCCTTACCCTCAACGTGAATCCTGAAGATTGGGGTACCGTAACCGGTGCAGGAGAGTACCTCGAAGGTTCTCAGGTAGAAGTTACCGCTACTCCCAATGCTGGTTTTGCATTCCTTAACTGGACCGATGAAGACGGTGAAGTGGTTTCTACTGAAGCAAACAATGTTATCACCATGCCTTCAGAAGATCTTACCCTTACTGCCAACTTTGCTCCCGGAGCTGCTGACCCGATTACGCTCAATACATTGTTAGACAAGATTGGCGCCAACCTTCCGCCCGAAATTGGTTCAGGTGGAAATGCACGTAGTGCTGCATTGTTCCAGGAGAGATATGTAGTGGTTGCCTCACGTGAAAACGGACCCAATGTTTGGGTTTGGGATAGCAACAATCCGCACCTGGATCCTGTTGCTTTGGATATGGGAACAGACATCATTGAACCCATAACATTCCCCATCAACTACGTTCGTACAACTGAAACTGCTATTTACGTTTCTAACCTCTCGCTGAATCCTTCCGGTGAAGGCTGGGGACAAGGTGTATTCCAGATTTACAGATGGACTGACCTTGAAGGAACTCCTGAAGTTGTAGTAAGTTACGACGTGCTGCCAGGAAGACTGGGAGATGCATTCTCCATTATTGGTGATCCTGAAGGTGATGGACACATCGTTGCTCATATCAATACTTCTAAAGAATTCAGAATCTGGAATTTCGAAGGTGGTGTGTTGCAAAATGAAGATACTCCTGACCTGCTTACGCTTGATGTGGAATTTGACCACATCAACAACCACGGTATCATTAACCCCATTGAAGGTGAAGACGATATTTTCGTTCTTACCAGCAATAACATTGGTATCATGATTGTTAACCTTGATGGAGATGTACTTGCCAATATGGGTACTGATGTTATCGATATGCGCTCTTACGACCCCAATATCTTCTACCACAATGGTAACAGATACCTGTCTTATACAATGAATAATGAAACAAATGCTGATATTGCTGCCCGTCACCAGATTGTTGATATTTCTCTAGGTGCTACAGTAATTGAGGCCATTAACTTCATTTCTACCAGCGAAATTCTTGCTGATCGCATAGTATATGACAAGCAGATGGCTGATGCAGGACATGCTAACTTAACGGCTACCAACCAGGTTGCCTTTGACGAAGATGGTGAACTTATCATCCTTGCGCATGTGGTAGGTAAAGGTTTCGTACTTGAAACTACCGGAGCACTACCCGCTACTTATACTCTTACTGTTGAAGCAGAACCCGCCGAAGGTGGTACTGTATCAGGTGGTGGTGAGTATTATGAAGGATCTACGGTTCCTGTTGCGGCAACTGCTGCCATCGGCTATGAGTTTGTTAACTGGACAGAAGGTACTGACGTAGTAAGCACGGATGCAGAATTCCACTTCACCATGCCTGCTTCAGCTACTACCCTGGTTGCCAACTTCGACCTGATTCCGATCACAGATGTTGCAACCCTTGCTGAACTGCGCAATCTTCCTGCTGACGGCACTTTCTACCGTTATACCGGTGAAGCTGTTATTGTAGCTATGGACGGATTCCGCAACCGCAAGTTCTTGCAGGACGAAACGGCCGCGATTCTCATTTTCGACCAGCCCGGTATCATTACAACTGAATACGAACTTTACGATGTAATAACCGATGTGGTGGGAGTACTCAATGTATTCAACCAGATGGTCCAGTTCCAGCCCAGATTTAACACTGAGCCAGCCACTGAGAACACTCCGGTTGATCCTTATGATTTCACCATTGATGGTATTACTTCTGCAGATCAGGCCAAGCTTGTGAAGCTGCACAACGTAACATTCACTAACGTTGCAGATGGTCAGGTATTTGCCAACGGGCAGAACTATACCATTACTGATGGGGAAAACACGTTGACTGTAAGAACAGATTTCTGGAATGTGGATTATATCGGTGAAGAAATTCCCGTAACTCCCATCAACCTTACCGGCGTTATTATCCAGTTCCACGACAACCTGCAGCTTGTACCCCGCTTCGAAGCTGACTTCGAAGAGTACATTGCTCCTGAAACCTTTGCTGTTACCTTTAATGTAAACATGAGCACCGCCGAAGGATTCGATCCTGACAACGATGTGGTATACATGACTGGTAATTTGCTTGGATGGGCTGAGCCAGGAACAGATCCTGCAAACCAGACTATGGAACGCGTAGGCGACTCCTGGATATGGACCAACACCCTCGAGCTTGAAGCAGGTACATATGCGTACAAGTACTTCATCAACGCAGGCTGGGACGGCGGCGAATGGGCCGGTGGCGATGACCGCTCTGTTACTGTTGCTGCAGACATGACTGTAAACGATGTATGGGGTACTATGGATCCTGTCTTTGAACTTACCCTGGTTGTTGATCCTGCCAATGCCGGAACAGTTACCGGAGCAGGTCTTTACGAAGAAGACGAGCAGGTAGCACTGACGGCAGTTGCCGAAACAGGCTTCTTATTTGTAAACTGGACAGATGCTAACGACGATGTTGTAAGTACCACTGCCGACTTTACTTATACCATGCCCGCAATGAATGTTGTGCTTACTGCCAACTTCGAAGTTCAACCTTCTGTTGGCGATTTCGCTACACTTGACTTCAACGTATTCCCCAACCCTGCACGCGATAATTTCAACATTACTGCCAACAGTATGATTCGCAGTATTGTAATTACCGACATCACAGGCAAGGTTGTTTACAATGATATCATCAATGATACCGAAACCAGCATCAACAACAACTTCGAAACAGGTATTTACCTTGTTCGTATCCTCACTGATGAAGGAGTATTCGTAAGAAAACTTCAGATTCAGAAGTAGATTCTCATACAATTCCCCAAAGGGAATAACTGAAAAGGCTGCCCGGTTTCGGGCAGCCTTTTTTTATCAGATAAACAATAATTTATGCTATCCTATCGACTTAACATATTCGCTCATTTATTTTATCTAATTTTGCATTGTATATCTGAAAAGCAACCTGAAAAGCAAAGCTTTTCAACCCTATTCATTCAGGTATACAGCAAAATTCAAACAAACTAAACATTCACTTTTAACTCCCACTTTTATGAAAAAACATTTACTTCTTTTTGTTGGTCTTTTCGCTGTATCCCTTATACTTTTCAGCCAGAAAAGCATTGGACAGGGATTCGAAAACTTTGACAATGCCAACCTTACTACATCATACACGAACGGTTCTTTTGAAGGCAACAACAACATTACCTGGACATACGTGCATGCCAGAGACGAGGGAGATTTCCCCATTGACGGAAAAGGAATCATGCTCAGAAGAGCTGATGAACCCAGCAGCCTCTCTGCAACCATAACCGGTGGAATTGGCAATTTCGCCGTTGACACAAGAAAAGCCTTCACGGGCAATTCACAGCGCAAACTTGAGCTGGTAATTAACGGAGCCGTCATTCAGCAGTTTGAGCCTGCCTTTGGCACAGGGCCTGATGACACGGTTATTCCTTTTGTTGTGAATGATATTGATATACCCGGAACTTTTGACCTGATTTTACGTCTTTACGGAGCTGATGGCAACCAGCAAATTGTCCTGGACAATATAAGCTGGACCGCTTTTGATGGTGAGGTTACCCAGGTAAGCAAGCCTGTGTTCAGTCCCAATGGAGGCACCTTTTACAACCCGGTGGATGTAAACATCACAACTACAACCGCAGATGCCACGATCTTTTACAGTACTACCGGCGAGGCGGATTCCTGGGTTGAATATACCCAGCCACTTTCTCTTTCAGAAACCACTACCCTCTTTGCTTATGCAACAGCCGAAGGGTTGGATGACAGCGATGTGGCAGAAGCTACATTCACCTTCCTTGAAATACCAGAAGTGGCCACCCTTGCAGAACTCCGCGATAAGCCCGCAGACGAAACAATCTATAAATATACCGGCAATGCTGTAATTGTGGCTATGGACGACTATCGCAACAGGAAATTTATCCAGGATGAAACCGCCGCGATTCTTATTTTTGACGAACCCGGCAACATTACTACCTCCTATGAACTTTATGACGTCATCACCAATGTTGTTGGCAAAATCAACATTTTCAGGGATATGGTAAGATTCATGCCCGAAGAAAACACAGCACCTTCTGTAGAAAATACTCCCATAGACCCTGAAAGCATGATGATCTCCGAAATTACACAGGACCATCAGGCCCGGTATATAGTTTTAAACAACGTTGTTTTTACCGGTCTGGAGAGTGGAGCGGTATTTGCAAATGGTGCCAACTATACCATCACTGATGGTACAAATGAATTTGTAATCAGAACCGATTTCTTCAATGTAGATTACATTGGCGAACCTGTTCCTGTGCAACCCATAAACATTACAGGCGTAGTACTGACCTATTATGAAACTCTCCAACTCATACCCCGGTTTGCAGCAGATATTGAAATTTACACTTCAGTGCAACCCGTTTTGCAGCCTTTTCTGAACATTTATCCCAACCCGGCCACCAATCAGTTTACCATTGCTACAGACAACAACATCCAAACGGTTGCCATTTTTGACATTACCGGCAAAAAGGTTTATAGCATAGCTGCAACCGGCAACAAGGTGAAAATACAAACCCAATTGCCTTCGGGAATTTATGTTGTTCAGATTCAAACCGACAAGGGCGTTGAAATGAGAAAATTGCAAATCACCAAATAATCTGCATTGAATTTAACTTCGCTGAGTTCCCTTTGGCCGGTTGCAATTCAACAATTATTTCTTACCAGCATTAAAGCGAGGGTATGACATGTAGTCATGCCCTCGCTTGCATTAAACAATGCACTCGTCCGGTCCGGACTGCAGCTCCGGCCCGGACTAAATTTCGGAGCAGAATGCTTTTGTATGTACAATGCCTCCGCTGAGCGGAAAATAACTTCGTTGAGCGCCCCCCTCTGCTGAGCGGAAATTGCATTTCCGCTCTGAACACCATTGAATTTGCAATTCAATAACCCCTCAAATCAACATTTTAGTGAGGGCATGAACTGTAGTCATACCCTCACCCCATGGTACA
>RECE01000190.1 GCA_007694165.1 Bacteroidota bacterium | reverse complement strand
GGCATGCAAAGCAAAGGGAACACTCAGCAGCTGGCTCACGCCCATGAGTTCACCGTCGATACTCAGACGCAGAAAATAAGAATCGTTACCCCAGTCTATGTCATTGAGATTGTTTACGGAGCCTATCTGCAGGTTTACCAGACCCATTGTATTGGTCTGCACCTGATGTATTTCGCTAAAGACCACTGGCCCTTCAGCACTCGCCTGCAAAATGGCAATTTCAATTTCAACGGGAATATTTTCCATTACCTGCCCGGCATCATCGCGCAACACAGCCTGATAGTTGAATTGTGAAGGTACCTGGGCTGTAGCAGGCATTAAAGCCAGGAGCAACAGAAAAATCGAAAAAAGGTTAATTTTTTTGCTCATAATTTTGATGATATGCGTTAAATAAATATATTATTCCTGATTCGGCAGAAGAAATATTGATTCAACCCGACAGGTTTTCCCTCAAAAGGCATGGCATATTATTCATCTTTAATACATCTGACAGAATAGCCATGTTTTGCATTGTAAATCTCAGTGTAAAAATTACCATATAAATAAAAGAAAGACCTGTACCACGTTCCTAATCCTCCAAAAGCTGTTGAAGTCCACCAGGCACCACTGCTGCCCAGGTTGAAATATCCTCCGGTGGATGTGCGATAGCCGGAAGGCAAAGCATTAAATCCAAAAAGGTCGGTACCATAATGTGTTCCATGTTCTCTCCAGCGAGGATGCTCACTGGTATCGCAATCACCTCCCAGGGGTGATTCAATTTGCCGGCATGACTTTAATGCATTTGCAGCATTGCCATTGTTTATTTCTCCATAATTAATTACAAGATAGTTCTCCAGGGCGGTCCATTCACCGTCAGTGGGTACACGCCAGCCGACAGGACATAGCCCACGTTCGTCTTCCACAGCATAAAAATTATACAATTTGCCGTATGCATCGACCATTTGTTCATCAGAATCTATACCATTGGCTGGAGGTGCGGTATGCGGATAAACAGCATATGCACCTGTTGTAAGACCTGCCCATTCAGCATTAGAATGACCAGTAGCAATGGGAGTTCCATCGTTGTATTTAGTGACCCTCAGATTTTTGCCCATCCACTTTTGTGAGCCGAAAACAATTACAGGGTAAACATTTCCATCGATATCGCTTACTGTTTCACCATTGTCCTGTTCATCTGCCTCGAAATGGGCTGTAAGGGTGATATCTGCTGAAGGCATATTAAAAGCAAAGTCAGGTGTCTCACTAATTATTCCGGTGCTGTCTGTCCAATTTACAAAAAGATATCCGGGATTGACAGAAGCAGAAATACTTACTTCGGTTCCTTCTTCATAAACACCTGCGCCGGAAAGTTCACCTGCATGTGAAGGGTCAGCCTGTAAAATCAAAGTGTATCCTTCGGGTTCAATAATTTCTGCATCTCGCACACAACGAACTGCAAATCCGTTTTTCTTGTTAATGTGATTATCAAAGACAAAACCAGCGTCATAATACATTACTCTGTGTTTGGCGAGATTTTCATTTTCCTCATCAGCCGTCCACCAGTATCCATAATTACCCAATTCGTAGTACTGACCATTGGTAAATCTCCGCCCTGCGGGAACAGCGCCAAACCCATAAAAATCTCGTCCAAAATACTGTGCATTTTCTTCCCAGCGTGGATGTTCCTGGGTGTCACAGTCCCCCCCAATGGGTGAATTAATCTGTCTGCATGTTTTAAGGGCATCACCGGCGGTTTCAAAAACCACACCGGTATGATTCTCAATAATATAATCAGTGAGCTGGCTCCAGTCTTCATGAGTGGATACTCTCCAGCCAACAGGACAAATTGCCTGAGCATTGTTATGATTTACAGCATACCAATTGTAATAGGCTCCATAGGCAATCATCACTTCATCGTCGGTATCCAATCCATCCAGTCCGTCGGGTGGATGAACTGCATAAGCCCCCGACGTAGCTTGCGACCATTGAGAATCGTTCAGACCTGTAGGTATGGGTGTTCCATTATTATAGCGTGAAACCCTGAGATTTTCTGCCATCCATTCCTGATAGCCGATTTGTACGGTGGAATAAACATTGCCATCCACATCTGTTACTGTACCCGGTTGATCCTCCCATCCATTGTCTCCATCCTCAGGTATATCAACCCATTGCACCATTCCCTGTTTGTAGGCAAGAATCTGCCCTTCATTTCCAATGGGAATTCTCAACCACATGTCTCCGTTAAAAAAGATCATATCCCCATCCTGAGGGTTCTCAATTTCAATAAAGTCATCCAGTGCAGGGGTGTTTTCCAGGTCGTGGTAATCACCGCTGAAACTGTCAGCAGATGTCCCGGCATGCAAAGCAAAGGGAACACTCAGCAGCTGGCTCACGCCCATGAGTTCACCGTCGATACTCAGACGCAGAAAATAAGAATCGTTACCCCAGTCTATGTCATTGAGATTGTTTACGGAGCCTATCTGCAGGTTTACCAGACCCATTGTATTGGTCTGCACCTGATGTATTTCGCTAAAGACCACTGGCCCTTCAGCACTCGCCTGCAAAATGGCAATTTCAATTTCAACGGGAATATTTTCCATTACCTGCCCGGCATCATCGCGCAGCACAGCCTGATAGTTGAATTGTGAAGGTACCTGGGCTGAAGCAGCCAGAGAGACAGTCAGTAAAAGAAGAAACGAGAGCAATGTTTTGATGATTTTCATGTGAAAAAGATTAAAAGGATTTGTGTTTTGATAAATGTATTGTTGTTGAGTATGTTTTTCGAATTGTTTTTAAGCGTTTATCGTGTGATTTGTAATTTGCCGGAAACCACTCCATCTCGGGTGAGTACCTGCAGAATGTATATTCCCTCATCCCATCCCGAAAGGTCTATCATCAGTCTCTTTTCCGGTTTTTCCCTGCTGAACAATACCCTGCCGTGCATATCGGAAAATGTAATATGGCGGCTGTTTTCCGGTAAAACCACGTTTACAGTTTCTGAAGCGGGGTTGGGAAATATCTGCACGATAGGATTATCCGGGGCTGTGATGCCGGTTTCCAGCGGACGCAGCGTTACCTCAAACACCACATCTTCATCATGAATCTGAACAAACCCATTATAATCGCGATGATTTGGTGCAGATACCGAAAAGGGATAAATACCGGGAACCAGGTCTTCTATTTGGTACACTCCCTGCTGGAAGGTTGTGCCATCCAGGGTGATCACAGCATCTGTAATTTCAAATCCCAGTTCGCTGTTTATCTCAAATCGTAAATCATAAATGGGAACCAGCACCACATCTACCTGCAAATCATCGGCACCGAACTGTATTTCTCCTTCATAGGTCAGGTGTCTGTGGGCTTCCACTGAAAACTCCCAGGAGATTTCTTCCAGTTTGTTAAAAGTATAATCGCCGGGACTACCTGTTTGCCCATTCAGGCTAATGATGGCATCAGGAAGCACATGCCCGTGAACATTGGTCACAGAAAAAGTTACTGAAAACTGCCGGATGAGAGACACTTCGAGGGTCTTCCCTTCCGGAGTCACTTCAAAAGGCTGTACCATGAGTGTATGGTGGTCCGGAGCCGTAATGTTGTAATAATGCGTACCCTCAAAAAGCTGCAGGTGTGCTTCACCCAGGGTATTGGTTTCAGCGAGGATATTGCCCGCTTTTACCTGCGCTCCCTGTACCGGGTATCCTGCCTGGTTTTCAACCTTAAACAACACATCATACTCAGGCATGGTGTAATGCACAATGATCTTCCAGGTGCTGTCGGGCACAAAAGTGTAGTCGGTATTGGATCCTGAACCACCAAAAGTGCGAAACACATGGAGCTCGAACTCCACTTCACCGCCTCCTTCCACACCATTGGCGATGGTGAGACCGGTTCGTTTGTATTGCGCCGTACCTTCGTGATAAAAGTTGGGACCACTGGCCAGCGCAGATTCTGCAATACCTCCCGGCGATACACATCTTACATAGGATCTCTGTTCTCTTACCCAGGCACCGGCCATGGAGGTGATTTCGTATTCCACATCCACTCCTGTAATGGTGGCCCCCCCGGGAAGGGTAACACTCATCTGACCGGGTTCAAGAGCCTGGCTCAGGGTGTTGGGGTCGGTGTTCAGGGTAGAAGGGATATCTCCCAGGGTGTACAAAGGTGCCAATCCGGCAACAAAAGGGAGCGTCTGATCAAAGGTATGAGCCCCGGATGTGGCAGTAAATTCAATCCATGCGAGTGTTTCGTGAGGTGTTACCTGGGATGAGACAACAGGAATGACTATTTGTGCCGTTTCTCCGGGATCCAGAGCTGGCAGCTGCAGGGGCTCTGCCAGCAAAAGCGTTATCCATGCGCTGGAAGTTTCTGCCCGCACACTTAAAGCCTGGGTAGGCATTTGTCCTGAATTTTCAAGGGTAACCAGCAGCAATGCCGTTTCCCCGGGGTCCAGCACCCCGTCATTATTGCCATACTCACTGTCATCCACCTCAAAACCATCAAAATGGACAAAGGGAGCATGTGCCATCTCCAGAAAACTGGTTTTCCAGGTTGGAAGAGTATCTCTTTGGGAAGTGGCATAAATATCGAATACGATCTTGTGATTCCCTGGTATGGAATCGGATACTTCAAAAGTAAAAATCTCTGTAAACTCAATGGTTTCGTCTGTGAGGAAATCTCCAAGGATAGCATTGGGTTGGGTAATGGTAATGAAAGGAGAGGAGGTTTCCAGCCATGCCACGACATCGTTGAGAGGTTCATCGGCGATGTTCTGGATGGTGACAGAAAGAGAAATGGTTTCACCGGGATTGATCAGCCCGTTGTCATTTCCCTGGCTGTCGTTGAGGGTATGGTCAATATAACGGATGCCTGCGGGAGTAGCTACTACAGCAGCCAGAGCGTCAATCCTGCCGCTTCCCGACTGGTTATTTTTTCCTTCATCCAGTGCCAGTGCTGATTCTTCCAGCACACGACTTATTTCTGCGGGGGTAAGCAAGGGATTTTTCTCCAGCATGAGTGCCATCAGGCCGGCTACGGCGGGGGCGGCCATGGAAGTTCCGCTCATGGACACATAGCCGGTGTTGGAAGCGTGCGACAGTGAAACGATCTGTGTGCCGGGTGCCACCACATCGGGTGCCAGCAAGCCGGTATTGTCTTCCAGTTCATAGTCATTAAATGGGGCTACATTTTGCCAGGTTACGGGGCCGATGCTGGAAAAGGATGCCACCTCGTCGGTATCTGTAGTGGCTCCAACAGTGACAACGGCTGAGTTTCCTCCCGCAGCCAGCTGGTCGGGGTGCGACCAGGGTCCGGGGCAGTCTCCGGGGGTTCTTATGTTGTTGGGTGGGGGTTGTGTGCCAAATCCACCCTGCCCCTCGTTTCCTGCAGCTACGGCGGCGATAACCCCTGCATTCATGGCATTAACCATTACGGTGCGCCATGCAGCCCTGTCCGGATTGGCCGAATAGGGCCATCCCAGTGAGAGGCTCAGTACCTGGGCTCCATGCTCTACGGCAAACTCAATGCCTGCCCAGACTCCCGATTCGGTGCCACTGCCCTGATCGTTGAGCACCTTCAGGGCCATGATGGTAGCCCCGGGAGCAATACCCGTTGCTGTGCCGGAGGTGCCGTTGCCGGCTACTGTTCCGGCACAATGGGTGCCATGGCTTTGCCCGTCGTGGGTATTATGGTTATTGTCAACAAAATTATATCCGTGGTTGGGGAAATCAGGATGTTGCCACATGCGCCCGGCAAGGTCGGTATGTTCGCTGTTGACTCCTGTGTCAAGCACTGCTACTACCACACCGGCACCCGTATAACCCTGCTCCCAGACCAAAGGGGTATTTATATGGGATACATTCCATGCAGTGTTTGTTCGTGGCTCAAGTTTGTCACCTGTGTGAAGAGGAGTTGGAGGCGGACCCGAAAGCACGTGTTCCATCCGGTCATAGTCCACCCGGGCCACATAGGGCTGGGCTGCGATTTGCTCTATAAGATCCCGGGAAGCATAGCAGCTGACCAGATTCACCAGCCAGAAAGTCCGTACCTGGCCTGCCGCCTTTCCCGGAAGCTGATTCTCCAGCAAAGCAAGAAGATCTTGCTGGCTGTGCCGTGAAAAGTCTTTCAGCTCACGGGTAACTACTTTTCTGATTTGTTCTTTTTCATGAATATCCCTGGTAAGATGCTGCAATGCATCGGCAGGGTATTGATCCTTCAGGCGGATATTGATCCGGATCTTTTCCTCTGGTAATGTGTGATCAATCTTTTGCTGCAAAGCCGGAGTAATAACACCTGAATGTAAATGGTTGAAGGAGCCGGTCAGGATAAAAAACACCAGGATCAGCAAAAAGTGCCGGGAAAAAGTATTGTGCATGATGGTAACAGATAAGATGTATGATGTCCTTGGAATCGCGATTACTCTTCTTTGACGCACCTGATGGACAGACCAATAAGTTTGTTTTGATTGAAAGCCCCAAAGGCTCCACTGGAGAATGTCATATTCCTCCTCCTGCCCTGGGTGTCGGAGGCCTCTGTTGACGACCACCACTGGCCATTGTTGCCCACTGCACCAAAGATTCCATTGGCGTATCTTACTCCGGCAGGCAGCCCGTTAAAGCCATAATCGTCGGTTCCATAATGTGTGTGATGTGAACTCCAGCGGGGATGTTCAAAGGTGTAACAGTCTTCCCCCAATGGCGAATTGACCTGACGGCAAGACTTAAGTACGTTGCCCAGATTGTCTTCATCCACCTCCTCATTGTCAGCCATGATGAAATTTACAAGCTCGATCCAGTCGTCATCATCGGGCATCTTCCATCCGGTGGGGCAGATGTTCTGGTCATGATTGACAGCGTGCCAGTTGTAAAGTTTGCCGTATTTTTCCACCATTTCCTCCTCAGAGTCAATACCATCGACCACGTCATGAGGATAAATGGTATAAGCTCCGTTGGTATTTCCGGCCCATTCGCTGTCTGTTACAGCATGGGTGATGGCCGTACTGTCGGCATAGCGGGTTGTGCGCAGGTTTTGTGCCATCCATTGCTGCTGCCCGATTGTTATCACGGAGTAAACATTTCCGTCGATGTCGGTAACGGTGGCAGGTTCATCATCACCATTGTCATCACCATTGTCGTCATCATCCCCCGGATCAGGTTCGGGGAGGTCGGCCCAGCTGATCAACCCTTCAACCATGGTAAGTGCCTGTCCGTCCTCTCCTATGGGAATCACCTGCCAATGGCCATCATGATAATAGAGCAGGTCACCAGCCTGGGGATTTTCTACGGCAATAAAACCTGACAGGTCAGGCGTATTGACAAGATCAGTAAAATCTCCGCTGAAACTGTCTGCTGAAGATTGTGCATGCAAGGCGTAGGGTACGCTCATCAACTGAGTTGTACCCATCTCCACTCCATCGGCAATGACCCGGAGGAAAAACGCATCTTCACTCCAGTCAATCACACTTAAGTCATTTACAGCCCCCACCTGAAGGGTGATAAGGCCGTAATCACCGGTTTGTGTATTGTGGGTTTCGGTAAAGACAGCCTGTCCATCGGCACTGCCCTTAATTATGGCCAGCACAATCGTTACCTGTTCTCCGGCAACAATCTGGCCGGCATCGTCTCTTATTACAGCCTGGTACTGAAAGGATTCTGGTACCTGACCCCGGAGGCTGGTTAACAACAATAGTGTCGCAAGCCCCGTAAATATAAGTCTGTATATGTTCATGGGAATACTTTTAAAAAAACAACAAGGTTGAAATGAGAAGTAAGCTTTTCTTCATAGTGTTTGGGTTTGATAAAAAAATTACGGATTAGATGAATATATCCTGAAAAAACTGTTTGCTTACTGGTTTTTCCCTTTACTGAGGGCTCACAAACATATGAAATAACTCTTAAGCAAACAATACCTGCCAGCCTGTAATTATTTGAGAATTATGCAAGTGCCAGCACTTACTCAGGCAGAGGTAAACCCTGATTCTCCCCCTCAATCCAACCAGGGTTGAAATTCCCCTCTCTTTTAAAATAATCACAAAAAAATTGCAAAAAAACATAATTAATTCATATTTTTGGCTATCGGATAATTGCTGTTTGGGTGGGGATGGATTTTAACAGCGTTTAGGGGTAAGCATTCGGGGAGATAACAAAAGGATGTAATTTTTACAAAAAGTCAATTCTTAAAACAAATGAAAACCAAACCAGGAATCTCCGCTTTATGGCTGGCAACCACGCTTTCTCTTTTGATCTTATTTAGCGGATGTAAAAAGGAACCCAGTGCACCTTCTGTAGAAACGGTTGAAATTGTTGCTCCATCGATACAGAGCATTTTGGTTGGGGGCAAGGTTACCGACAGCGGGGGTGAAGAAATCACAGCGAGGGGTTTTGTGGGCTGTACCCTCTCCAGCCCGACGCTTGAGAGGCACACCTTTTTCTCGGATCAAGGAACGGGGAGTGGATATTTTGAAAGTTTATTTAATAATGTTGATTCCGCAACATGGTATTTCAGAGCCTATGCTGTAAACCAGGCAGGAGTGGGATATGGTGAAGAAAAATCCATCAACCCTACAGAAGAATCTCTTTATTACAGGATAACGATGGGACAGGATGATTACCAGTACCTTGTTGACATTGACCCACTGGGTCCGCAGCTCTGGCCTTTGAATGATTTTGCCTATTATTACGGGGCCTCGTCTTTTTATGAGAATTTCGATTTCCGCTTGCAAAGCCGTCGTCTGGATAAAGATGCAGAGGGGAACTATGTTGATCCTGAATTGGGGGTCATCTTCGAAACCCAGGGTGCGGATGCTGCCATTGATGAAATGTATAACCGTTTGTTTAATGACGGTCTTATTGAGTTGCTGAGACATCGATACCCCAATGCCCGGCCCGCACAGGGCTCCCGGGAAGTAGAGTATGTAATCGAATTTGAGGTATTTTTTGACAACTGGGTAAAAGTGTACCCTTTTGTCAGGTTTAGATGCACGACAAGTGGCAATCCCCCGGATTTTGAGCTTGTAGAATCCTATGGTATGTATTGAATGATGTAAGAGAAACGAAAAGCCAACAGCAGGCTATCGCTTCTTATAAAACCTTTTTATTATAGCAACCATGAAGCATCTGATCGCAATCCTTTTAATTTTCTGCTTTGTTGAGGTAAGTGCGCAAAAAGAACAAAATTTTATCCTGAGCACCAACGTCGGGTATAATTATACCTACGAGGACAAATCCGAAAACCTACCTGTCGGTGGATTCTTTTTACCTGAAGATAAAAAGATCAATGATTTGAATTTTTCCATGAGTGCAGGAAGAAAGTTCAGTTCCAATTTTTATTATGGTTTGGGATTTGCGCTCAATATGAGGAAAGAAGAATGGAATCCCGACGTTAATAAACCCTACCGGGACAAAGAGACAGGGTGGACCTCCACTACTTCCAATGCTGTGTCTGAAAACTACGTTTACAGTCCATTGGCTTTCTTACAGTATGTTGCGAACCTGGGGGAAAGAGCCCAGGTAACCCTCTCCCTGATTTCGCAGTATGACTTTGAAAAAAGTACTGAAGAACGCAAATTATTTCAACCGGGACAATTGGGCGACGATAATTTTATTACCCACACTTCTCGAAAAGAATCGACACGAGAATATTTCAATGCCGGACTGATGCCGGGTTTCAGAATGAATCTTTACAAAAGCTTCGGGTTGAACATTGCTTTTGGCTCCGTAGCATACAGAATTAAAACCGCTGAATCCAGACTGCCTGATATGGACATTAAAGCATCCAGAGAGTTTATTGTAAGGTTCCGTCCTGAAGACTGGAGGATAGGATTGCATCTTACTTTCTGATTTTTCAACCAGGCTGCCGTGATATGGATTATGGACCCAACTTATATCGTTAGACTTGTTATTAAACAGGAACGGCAAATAGCCGATTGTTCAAAACAACTCATAAAACCTGCTAAACCAATCATATATGAAGTATTTAATCACAGTTCTTATCGTCTTCTGCTTTACAGCGTTACATGCGCAAACAGAACAAAACTTCATCCTGAGTACCCAAATCGGGTACAGCTATACATACGAGGATAAAGCTGATTACTCAACTTTTAGCTGGGAATCTATGCAATTGACTGACAGAAAGATCAACGATTTTAACTTCTCGATTGCCATAGGCAGACGGATTCATACGAACTTTTACTATGGATTGGGGATTGCCTGGAATAGACGCAAAACCGATATCAATCCCAATGCCGACAAGCCCCTTACAGGGATTGCTCCCGGGTATAGTATTTTTTATAACAGGACCAATATTGTCATCAAAAGCAATGTTATCAGCCCATTGGTATACCTGCAATATTTTATGAGACTGAGTGAAAGAATGCACTTTACCCTGGATCTGGTTTCGCAGTACGATTTTGTCAAAAATTCGGATGAAAGTTTCCGGCACCAATATGAACCTGTCTTCCCCGGATTTCCCAAGAATGATCCCACTCTTAATCCGGTAATTATAAATTCTGACAAAAATGAATCTGATCAGCAATATTTTAACATCGGTATTCATCCGGGTTTCAGAGTGAATCTCTACAAAAATTTCGGAATGAACGTCGCTTTTGGCTCCGTTGCATACAGAATTAAAACCGCTGATTCAAGACTGCCTGATATGGACTTCAAAAAGTCCAGAGAGTTTAATGTAACTTTTACCCCTGAAAACTGGAGAGTGGGATTTTATCTTGCTTTCTGAAGTGAACCACTAACCCGTTTCAAAATAATCTGATATGCAAATCGTAAAATCCACCCTTGTTCACCTATTGATTGTAATTGTTTTGTTGTTATCACCCCTTGCACTGTCGGCACAGGACTTTGCCACTGAGGGGGTCTCGGAGTTTTCCGTTACTTACAAGCCCGGGAATGAAAACGTAAAAGCCAGAGACTTAACCCGAAAATACGGAAACCGCTACATAGCTTACTGGTCCGACACACAACTCAAGAAAGTGTATATGTTGAATGACGATACATTGAGGGTCAGTCGCTATTCCTATCCCGATACAATCAGGTATGTTAGATTCACGCCAGACCCGTATTATTATCTGCGAAGTCTCAGTCCCAAATCAACACAATATGAGATTATTGATACCGGCATTATGGTAAACAACATTCTGTGCGATGTTTATAACGACTCCATAAATCACGTTACAGTGTATCTCATAAAAGACAAACCCCTGAAACTTTCTTCCGTTTCAAATTTTCGGGATTTGGTACGCTGGGAAATTAAGCGGGATGATTATACCATAGTGAAAGAAAGGGTGCCGCATGGATATACTTATCACAA
>RECE01000163.1 GCA_007694165.1 Bacteroidota bacterium | reverse complement strand
CTCATGGAGAAATTAAGGAATATACATCCGGGAGAAATACTAAAAGAAGAGTTTCTTAAACCTATGGAGGTAAGCGCATATAAATTGTCCAAAGAAACCTTCATACCTCAAACAAGGATAAGCCAGATTTTAAAAGGGAACAGAAGAATTACAGCAGATACAGCACTAAGATTATCCAGATACTTTGGAAATAGTGCACAGTTCTGGTTAGGGTTGCAAAATGACTTCGATATTGAGGAAGAAACGCTGCAAAAAAAATCTGAACTTGACCAGATTAAAGCATTATAATGCACCCGACTGCACCGGCATCAGGTCTGCGGGAGTGGCGGCAATGGCAACATCAATTTGCTGAAGCAAATCTTCTTTATCGCGCGACAATGTACCTGAGAGGATCAAATTATTGGAAACATGATTGCTGCGGTAAATAACATTCTCCACTTCCAGGTGCTCAATAAACACACGCAACTCCTGCATAATCTCCACCACGGATTGCTGCTGGTAATCCCCTTTGAACTTTTCCTGAAAATGCTCCTCACCATAGGGCATACTCAGTGTTAAAGTGGACAAAAACTTCGGATTGAGTGCATTGATGATACGGGCAGAGTGAATGGCATGCTGCCTGGCATACAGCCTCCCTCCCAGCCCGTTGAGAATCATAATGGAAGTATCGATCCCGGCATTATGAGCCCTGGAAATACCATCGAGCGTAGTCTGGTAGGTTTCCCCTTTGTTGATAAGCTGCAATAATTCCTCATCGCCGCTTTCTATTCCCACATAGAGCAATTTCAGGCCCAGTTCTCTGAGTTGTACAAGCTCCTGATCAGTTTTGGCCAGGATATCGCGTGGTGAAGCATAACATGATACCCTTTGCAAGCGCCCAAACTCCTTTTGCACGTGCTCAAGGATCTGAGTCAGTTTGGAAGCTGATAACACAAAGGCATTGCCATCGGCCAGAAAAACTTTTTTTGCGCTTCCACCATAGTGGAGTGCAAGTTTGGAAATATCCGCCAGCACCTCATCCATGGGCCGGGCCCTGAATTTTTTGGAAGTATACATCTCACAAAAAGCACACTGGTTCCACGAACAGCCAATGGTAGCCTGCACAATAGCAGAATAGGCTTCGGCAGGCGGGCGAAAAAGGGGTTCTTCGTAATGAACGGGGGAAAAGTACATGGTGTTTTTTTGGGGCAAAGATAGAAAGGTTTGATGAATGGTGAACAGAGAACGAACTGTGCCGATATAAGACAAAATTATTTGTATAATTTCAGTGATACACGCAGAATACTATAGACGAATCCCCGTATTTTTGTAATTGAACAAAAAGGAAAAAGGGCGATTGGCAAAAAGACAACAAGAGTATTGAGAAATTCTCTTTACCTTTCGTGCCATTATCCGGGAAAACGCAGTCAGTACTCAATTTATAAACGGTTAGTTCTAATTGTCGGGAGGCATTTTTTTATGCAATCATGAATCTTCAGCGTCATTTCAATAAAGCAGTGCTTGTAAGCTTTATCCTTTCATTATTCATTGTGTTCCTGCTTTACTCACTCACCGTAAACAGAACACTTGAAAGAGAATATCAGGCACAGCTTAGCAATGCACTGAACCTGCATGCACTATCAGTAGATTTTACCATACAGTCTTTTGTCACGGATATACAATCACTGGGAAGCCGGACAATTATCCGCAAGGCATTGCATGAATATAACCAGGGGAGTCTCAGCCTGGAGGAACTCATTGAATTCACCCAGCCCAAATATACTGATGGTGCTGCTGTTATCAGGAATATCGAATGTGTAAGAAGGTATTTAATCCAGGGTGCTGTTATCAGCCAATACGGCAACCAAAGGACTCTGAGAATCTCAGACCTGAGCACTCCCGGAGTTTTCCTCACGGAAAATGGACAGAATACCCTACTCGTAATAGAACCTATTGTATTGGCAAACGACACCATTGGCTTTGATGCAGGAGTTTTTAACATGGATTTCATATTCAGAAAAATGCCTGAAGGGATAACCAGTTTTAAGCTGGTTGCGGCAAATAAACTCCAGGGGGAAGACGAACGAAATCATTTAACGGCATCCCTCCCCACACAACCTTTTGTGCTGCAGGCAACTCCTGACAAAGATTTGCTCAAAAAAAGAAAAACCCGCTCTTTATTAATCGTATTGGGGTATTCGCTGGTTATCCTTTTTGTGATTGCGATAATATTTTACTTTACTCAATTCCGCCTGGTAAAAAGAATCATTACCCAACTCACAAGCAGCGAATTCCTGTTAAATATAACCCAAAAAATTGCCAAAGCAGGTGGCTGGCAGTACGATTCACAAACCAGGGTAACCCGCTGGACCCTTGAAACCTATTTGATTTTCGATTTGGAACCACAGGACACCCCGTCACCTGCTCCGGAAAAGATCAGGAAAGCCCTGCATTGCTTTACAAAAAAAGACCGTCTTCAACTGGTGCAATCCATCCGCAAATGCACAAGAGAAGAGCAAGTATTTGACCTTGAATTCCCTATTTCCTCCTTTACAGGAACCCCCAAATGGGTAAGAATTGTTCTGCACCCGTTGCAAACAGATAAGAAAACAAACAGTTTGGCAGGAACCATAATGGATATCAGCAAGCAGAAACTTGCAGCAATAGAGCACAAAGAAAAACAGGATCTGGAAAAGAAAATGGCCCTTACCGAAAACTCATTGCGTTTTAAGCAAAACTTTCTTGCCAATATGAGTCATGAATTGCGGACTCCACTCAACGGAATCGTCGGGATGAGTGAAGTGCTCAAAATGACAAGTCTTTCAGGAGATCAACAGGAATATTTAAGCATTATGGAAGATTCTGCCCAACAACTGGAAGAAATGGTTGACAGAATTTTAAACTTTTCGCGCATTGAAGCCGGCAACATAGAGCTCAACAAAGAAAAGTTTTCTCTGGGTGGATTTACCAGTAAACTCGAAAGGTATTTTTTCGGAATATGCCAGAAGGCAATACAGCTAAAGGTAGCCATAAAGCCAGGCACTCCGGAAAATATTGTTGCAGATGAAACCCGAATGTTTGAAGTAGCAGCCAACCTGGTTTCCAACGCAGTAAAATTTACGCATGAAGGAAAAATTATCATTACAATTGAGGCCACAGAATTCATTCCCGAATCTCGCGAGGTAATCATTAAAATTATAGTGTCTGATACTGGCATCGGCATAAAGGAGAACATCAGAGAAGGACTTTTTGAACCCTTTTACAAGCTGGAAGAGTCAGATACGAGAGACTTTGAAGGCTCTGGCCTGGGTCTTGCCATGAGCCAGCGACTGGTAAGAATGCACGGGGGCAAGATGGATTTTCTTGGGTTGCCCGGCAGAGGCAGCTCTGTGTGGTTTACTTTCCTGGCCCAAATGGTGGATTAGTGCTATTCCATACCCCTGAATTTGCAGGGTAAAACCTTCAACCAAAGAAATACCTTCACAATCCCCAACCTAACCCAGTTCATCAGCCTCTGCAATAGCCGTATCCAGGCTGGCAGAGCGGCTGTAATAGAAAGTATAGCCCGGGTAATCGTGGTTGCCGCTGGCAATAACTTTTTGCAGCACCTTGCGCGGAACGCTTCCAAAAAGCAGACTGCGGGCATAGAGCCAGATAGATTTGCTCTCCTCATCCTTATGCCACCATCCTCCCCCCTGCGTAGTGGAATGATTATCTGCCAGCTCTTTGTGCTGATCGACCATACCGATAATTAACCTCCCTTGATTGATGATGAATTTTGGATACATACAAATATAGATTTGATTATCAGGCAAAAATACAAAGGTTTTGCAAACAAACCGGGAAATACAGAACACATAGCACGGAAAACCAACATCAGGGCAATCTTTCCCAGCTGAGTGTTTTCCTGAACATCAATTTACTCCCCACAACCACAAGTTCATTTGCATCTGCATTTTCAATTCTCAGATTGACTGTCATGCCCTTTTCGGGTGCGTACATCTCACCCTTAATCCATTGCCGGGAACCGGGATCGTAGGTAAGGCCGGAAATGATTTCCAGCCCTACCAACGGTCTGCTTCTTAAATGACGGGCAGGGTTTTTAATATCGAGTGTTTCTTCTTCAATGTAGTGATCTACCGATAAAATTTTACCATTGTAGGTATTGCCCTGTCTGTAAATCTTCACCCATAATCCATTGGGCAACTCGTAATTTCCAGTAATAAGGTCTGCATGATTGTTTCCCTGCCCAGCTCCAGGTTCAAACTGGCCCATGGCAGGTAAAAACAGAAATAGCATAACCACGTTAAAGAGATTCTTCATATGTAAAACGTCTTATTAACCAAAAAATTCAAACACTATTAAATTGAAATGTATCTCTTACTATCAGAAACTGTATTTCACCTTCACATACACCATATCGTTATCTTTATACTGCCCGAAGCGTCCTGTATCTCCCAGGAATATATTGGCACCTCCCAGCACCTCGAATCCATCAGCAAAGTTATAAGTTACTTTCGGGCGAATGAGCGCATCTTCATTGTTGAGGCCGATATAGGAGAAGAGCTCAACCCAGAGTCTTTCCCTGAGAAAATCCTTTTTGGCCAGAAAGGTCATGGTATTGTCGAGCTCATCATTTTGCATGCCCTCTTCATAATCCAGGATAAGCTCCTGAATGAACTGTGCACTCAGTGTAATGCCCCAGAGATTATAATCCAGTCCTGCCATGTAATGCAGGTTGTCTTTTTTCAGTTTACCGCCTTGTGCCATGGGGTTTGCTGTCTGGAAGTACCTTCCTGAATAGTATGCTCCTTCGGCTCTGAGCAAGAAGGGACCCACAGGTGTACTGATGCTCCCCCCTGCCATGCTTACCCTGTGGTATTCGGGCATGAGGGTAAGGCTGGCAAGCTGCTGCGTTTGGGGGTCGATATGGCGTGTGATGTGCATGGCAGGATCGTCGTACCAGAAGTAACCCCCTACCAGTTCATAATCAAAACCCGAAGCCATGGTAGAAAAGCGAAGATACACCTCACTGTTTTCCATGGAGGGGTCGATTTCTGAGCGGGAATAATCAAAACTTACGGGAGCAGGAAAATCCATCCGTGGCTGCCAAATGGAACCGCTTTCGGGCATTTGGGTTGGAGTGAAAACAGGTGTCCATACGGCCTCCAGGGTGCTGTTCCCAAAATAATAGTTAAGCTTCAGGGCGGTGATTCCCAGGCGAATCTCATCAAAATCAGGCAAAAGAAATTCGCGCAGGTCTTTAGGAGCCACTACATCGGTAATGAATACCCCTTCGGCTTTGCCCCAGATTATCTGCTGTTTACCAATGCGAAGGTCGAAGTTGTTGAAGTACATATCCATATAAGCTTCGCGCAATCCCAGCTCCAGCTCTCTGTCGTTGTAATGATACAGGTAAGGGTTTACTTTGAAGGCAACTTTATCGCCCCGTGAGTTGAAGTTTAGATTAAAAGTGTTTTGCAAAATGGATAAATCACCCGCCTCGTTGGTGAGCACCCCGGTATAGTTGCGAACGAAGCCATTGAAACGGATGTTGTCGTTGCCCAACTGAGCCCACGCCGGCAGTGAAAGAACCGCTGCCAGCATGGTAATTAAAACTATCTTGGTTTTCATAATGGTTGGTATTAGGTTATGAATTGAAAAAGCTTATTCTCCCAGGGTCATGCTTCGTTCTGTAAACTTCCTGTCGGGAATTCCCTGGTTGTACTGCACATTGGAAAACTTCATGTGTGTAGTATGATTGTTCTGCACATTCTTCATTTCTGTTTCCAGAATGGTCCAGTAGCCATCGATTTTCTCAAATTGTTTGATTTGGAGAATTTTCAGAAGTCGTCCACGATCGTCGTAAAACTCCCGCTTTAGTCCAAGGTTGCTGTCTTTCATCACCCAGGTAATGGTTTTGGAGTACATGTAATCGGTGTCTTTCGGGGTGCTTTCAACTACATAGCAAGCCTTTCCGTTGAGGTTTTCCTCGCGCACCAACCGGTGGTTATCTTCATCAGGGTGGCGATCACCCAGGTCGTCGTAGGTAAAGTCAGAACCCATAAAATAATCACCCTTTCCGTCGCTTGAGATACGACGCACCCGCCGCAGGGCCGGCAGATAAATCCACTGGTCGTCGTCGCGTCCATCGGTGTAGCTCCAGCTCATAAATGAGGTTCCCCGCACATCGGCCGGACTGAGGAAAAACATGATTTTCTTTTCTACATCGCCATAATCTTTGGAATATTGCCGCAGGTTGCGTACCCTTTGCTCTCCCTGCCGATTGACGAGGGTCATGGTAAGTTCGCCCTGCATATCTTCGCCCTTGGGCAGGTGATACGCATCTTCCATTATTTTCTGGCCGTTAGGCTGAGCCTTCAAGCCATTGGTTGTGCTTATGGCCAAAGCCAAAAGCGCTGCACTGATGATCACATTTAGTTTTTTCATCTGATTAAATTTTATTAAAGTTGCTAGATGGAACTCGCCATGACATAATCATTCGCGTCTGTGTCAAAATTTTTGTCATGCTCGGTTCATAATATTAAAATTTTGAGGTTTACAATGATTTTTTCTTTTTCGATTATTACCTGAAAGCAAAGGCCTGTAATCCAATCCGAACAACTGACAGTCTTTGCTGGAAATGCATGTTATAATAGTCTTTACCTGAATAAGCATTGAGAAAAACACTTACATCGGAAAGTGCCCTGGGTTGGTATGCGATGGTGAAAGAGATGTTGAACCGCTCATGCACATCAAAGAATGCAGCATCATCCAAATCACCGAATAGCCAGCTGGTTTGCAGAGTTGTTTGCAGGCGTTGATTTTTTTCCATTTTCCACGAACGCAGAGAACCCAGCGAGCGAAATATCCTGATGCTGTTGTTCCAGCGAATAAAGCTGTAACGTCCTTTCAATTCATAGCTTCGGTAAAAATCCGGATGATATTCCATACTGGTTTTGAAAAATTCTGTTGTATTGGCAAAGGGCACCAGTTTTTTGTTGAAAAACACACCCAGCTCCAGATAATTGGTGGAAAAGTCGCCGGAAAGGGTGTTCATAGAACCATCCTCCATAAAGAAGCTATCATCTTGCCCATTGGAGTGGTGCACCACGGAAAGAAACACATATTGCAGTGCCCTGCCCCGCTCATCATCAAGTTGCCGATAAAAAGTTACCTGCGGCATATAGCTGGGGGTCCTTACCGGGAACGACTCCTCGGCATACATACGTAAGATGATGGTGGGCGAGAGAGTAGCCCCCCAGCAGGAATTTTCACTGGCGCGGAGCAGGAAATACGGAGCAATGAATGCTTCAAAAATCAACGGCTCCATATTTCCAAGTCCGCCGCCCAGGGTAATATAGCTGTCATGCTGGTTGGCGCGTATGGTGCGAAAAAAACTGCTCTCCGGATTTTCCTGCACAAGGGTATCCTGTGCCTCCACAACCAAAGCAGTAAAGCAAAGACCTATAACAGTAAGTAAGAACAGTTTTTTATGCATAACAGCTTATTTTAAGGGTTAATAGATTTTCTTCCCTTCAAAGTATTGTTCTTTTCAAACAGCCTGAACACCACCACAAGAACCATCATGACAGAAAGCGTACCCAGCAGGCTGGTAAACATATTCATGGACACCAGTGCCCCCAGGGTACGGTTGGGAGGAAATACAGAGAACATTAACACCATGAATCCTGCAATTACCACAATGGCATTGAAAAGGATGGCTTTGCCTGTGCCTGTCATGGTGGCATAAATGGCCTCCATGTTGCCCAATCCGGTTTGCAGGTGCATTCGGTAGTTTTGCAGGAAATGGATAGCGTAGTCAATACCAATACCAATGGCAATGCTGGAAAGCAGTGCAGTGGTGGTACTAAGCGGGATACCCAGCAAGCCCATTACCCCAAAACTGATAAGCGCTGTAAGCATGATGGGCACTGTGCCAATGAGCCCGGCTTTAATGCTGCGAAACATCATGCTCAGCAGTACCAGTACCAGAAGCAACGAAATGACAATACTCATAATCTGCCCCTCCAGTATCAACCCGATAAACACCAGGGCTTTATACCCCGAACCGGCATAATTAATTTCCACATCATGCTGTGCGAAAGGCTCTCTGAATGTTTCAATCACCTCCAACGCTTCATTGATGGTTCTGGAATCGTCACCTTTGAGCTGAAAGGTAACATTGATGCGGTTGTAATCGTAGTTGACCACCTTGAGCAGATTTTGCGGGTCGCCCGACATTTCATACAACAACAGGTACTGCGCTACCAAATCGGAACCGGAAGGGATAGTGTAAAATTCCTCCTGGTCTTCATTCATCACTTTGTTCATGCGCTTAAGGTAATCGGCCAGTGAGAAAGAATTTCCTGTTCGTTCCAGTTTCACTGTTTCCTGCTGCATGGCATCCACCAAACGGAGTATTTCCGGTTGTTTAAAAGCGTCTGCATTTTTGCTTTCCAGGATGACATTGAGCGTAGAGGTGCCGCCAAACTTGCTGTTGACAAACTTATCAGTCAACACAATATCACTGTCCTCCTCAAAATTTTTCAGGAAGCTTGAGTTTATCCATACCTGTTGAATACCCCATAAAGAAACCAACACAATTACAGCTACAGAAATATAGACTTTCAACTTGTTTCTGAGGAGTAAATCAGCCCATTGGTTAAGCCAGGATGCTTTTTGAACAGCATCTTCTGATGTCTTTCTCTGTCGGGGTTTGTAGCCCAGCAATACCACTGCGGCAGGCAGGAATGCCAGTGCCAGCAGGTAGGCCACAAATATGCCGAAAGCGGTAAATACACCAAAGTATTTGATGGGGAATACCTGTGAGCTGAGCAGGGAAACAAACCCTATCATGGTAGTGGCAGCAGCCATGGTTAGAGGTTTCCACAATACCTTCAAGGTATAAAGAATTCCTTCATATACATTACCATCGTGATTGTTTTGAAAATACCGGTTGAGATGGTTAAAGAAATAAATACCGTAAGCTACCCCAATAGCAATGAGCATGACAGGTATCATGGTCGATACCGAGTAAATGGGCACCCCCAGGGCCGCCATCAAACCAAAAGCCCATATGGAGCTGACAAAAACGCTGAAAAGCGTTGCCCCGGAAGCACGGAAACTGCCCAGCAGAAAGTAAAGCACCACAGCAATAACAGCCAGAACGATGGGCACCATCCGTTTCATGTCGGCAGGCCCCAGCAATGCCATGGTACCTTCCACAATGGGCCGTCCGGCTACATAAATGGTTTCGTCCTCACTTTCAAAACTATGGGCAAAGCCCATGATATCATGATAAAATTCCTGGGTAAATGCGTCGCCGTGCAAACCCGCGACAATCAGCGCCACGGTTTCATCTTCCGAAACCAGCCTGCCATAAACCATATCATTGGTGCGCACCTGCTGCCGAAGGTCTTCCAGCCTTTCGGGCGAGGCAGGTACACGGCGGTAAAATGAGCGAACATCAAGCCCCCACTCAGTTCCGGTAATATTATCGGCCGAATAGAGCGACATTATATCGTTGGAATCAAACTCCGGCATATCTTCCAGCGCTTCTGTTATGTCGCGGATCTTCTGCAGGGTTTGCGGATTGTATATCCCCTCTTTGTTTTCAATGGCAATAAGAATACCGTCTTTGATATTGAACCAGTCTTCGGCCATATCGCTGTAAACAAAGGCAGGATGGGTGCGGGGCATATACTCATCCAGGTTGGTTTCCATGCGTGCATTTTCTTTCATCAGAAAAACAAAATATACGCTTATTGCCAGAACTACGGCTACCGTCATCCAGGCAAGGGTTCTCATGTTTTTAGGGGTTTTCATTGTATTGATGTTTGTTAATATTAACTAACCTATGATTTTTTATAAAACCGTTGCAGTTATTGGCAACGGTTATCAAGCAATAACTACAACAGTCTTGCTTGCGTAGTGGGCTTGGGAGCTTTAACCACCAGGATACGTGCAGGTGTATCTGAATTGTTATACAGGCAGTGTACAATATCTTTAGGGCTTTCCACAAGGTTATCCTTTTCCACCCGGATTTTTTCTTCTCCTACCAATACCTCAGGGGTTCCCTCGAGGATGTAGAAAAAAACATCTACGGGAGTGATGTGGGGTTTCAATGCCTGTCCGGGTTGCAGGGTAATATGAACAGCCTGGGCGTTGTCTTTATCGTACAAACGGCGCACATCCACTTTGTGAGGCGTATCTACCACGGGGGTATCTTTTACTTTTACAATATTCATAAGTCAAACTTTAAAATGGGTTATGTTTTTTGTTATTTCACTTTTCAATCCGTTTATGTCAGGCAGTAATCTTTTACAAGGACTGGATTTATCCTGGCATGCACGATGTTCACCAGCTGATTAATATTACTGAGATTGTCTTCCATGCCACGTTCAAGTTCAACATGAAACCGTTCTTCAACTATACACAGCAGCCAGTTAATCTCCCAGGGTGATAAAAGAAAATCAAATTCAAAACTGGCTGTAGAGGAGTCAGATGATTGAAATCCCCGCATTTCTTTTACCAGAATGTGACTAATGATTTTAAGTATCTGAGAATGTGTCATTGGCTTTTTGATTTCGAAGTTATTACAGCACAGACATACAAAACATTTTCCTTATATATTAATTTGCTTGTATCAGAAGCTTTACAGAATTCAGTAGTCTTTTCCCATCCTCCCTTATATCGAACCGATAGCCGGAAAACTGCCATATTTTTACGAAAAGCCTCAAAGACCCCATAACCGTCACCGCCAGATGGTCGACACTGATATCCATGCGTATTTCACCGCTTTGCTGACCTTGCTTGATTATTTGTTTGAGGATAGATGCATTTTTATCTATTACATCCGCAATTTTTTCCATCAGTACAGGTTCACCCCGAAACAGCTCCTCAGAAAATATGACCGACACCAGACTGGGGTTGTTTGCAAAACGCTCAAAATGGCGGGTAAAAAGATGCTCTATTTTCTCAGTGGCAGTAATACTGCTATTCAACTCTTTTTCAAATATTTCGCGGGTGCTTTCCCTGAACACATCAAGGATGGCCAGCAAAATCTCAATCTTATTCTCGAAATGCCGGTAAATGGCAGGTTCGCTGATACCTATTTCTTTGGAAAGGTTCTTCATGGTCAATCCCTGAATACCCTTCTCGTTAATAAGCTTGAGGGCCACATCGATAATTTCCTGCTGACGTTCGGTTTTCATATTTTATAAATTTGAACAAAACAAAGTTAGTTAATAGTCACTAACTTGCAAATAAATTTACAGGATTTGTTCTTTTTTAACACTCTGCGGCACATTCCACACCCTTTTGGCTTTCCTGGCTCAGTAGGCAATTTTTTAAATAAACGATAGTAATAGTTTTGTTCTTTTCGCAATGTGTCTATACCTGACACCGGCCTTCTGGTGGAAGGTTTAATGGGACCA
>RECE01000340.1 GCA_007694165.1 Bacteroidota bacterium | reverse complement strand
TACCTACGGTGCGGGATTGGTTCGTTTTGATGGCAATTATTTTTCACACTATACCACTGAGAATGGCCTGACGGATAACTTTATTTTGAACCTGATTGTCGATAGCCAGGGAAGATTAATTTTTGGAACGCGCACAGGAGGAATGGTAATTTTTGATGGAGAAATGTTTCTGGTATTTGACAAAAACAATGGTTTTCCCAACAACCGCATTGAATCAATTTTTGAGGACAGCCAGGGGAATCTATGGATAGGTACTTTCGGAGCCGGAGTATTGAAATACAATGGAATTGATTTCTTACAGTTCGATACCAGTTGCGGACTCGCAGGGAATGTAATCTATGCTGTAACCGAAGATGAACAGGGAAACATATGGATGGGTACCCGGGGCAATGGAATTTCAACGTTCGATGGAAATGTTTTTACCCACTACACAACTGCCAATGGGCTTTCCAGCGATTTTATCACTTCTTTAAATTTTGATAAGAATGGTGATTTATGGATAGGAACTGATGGTGGGGGAATCTCTGTCTTTACAGGAGACACCTTTATGAACTATAGCCAGGAATACGGATTTCCCGATAATGAAATAACCGTTGCTTATACCGGTTCGGATAATGAACTCTGGATTGGCACAAGAAGAAGCGGACTGATAAAATATGATGGAACCCATTTCACCCAGTTCACGGAAAAAGACGGGTTGGTAAATAATTTCATTACTTCCATAAACGAAGATTATACCGGTAAATTATGGGTAGGTACCTATGGAGGGGGTGTGGGTAGTTTCCATGGAAATGTTTTCAGGCATTATTCAGAAAGAGAAGGGATACCTGAGCCTTTTATCAGAGCCTTACTGGAAGATTCAAAGGGTAATTTGTGGTTGGGAATGAACAGTTTAGGGGTGTTAAAACTGGGCAAGGATTCCGATACACTTCATTGGTATACCCAAAATCAGGGAATGGAAGACAATCGATTAAGAACTTTGTTTGAAGACAAAAGGGGTAATATCTGGATGGGTTTTTTGAATCATGGGCTTTCGGTGTTTGATGGTGAAAACTTTTCGACATTTGATAATGACAAGCTACTGTCTGATATCGCAGTTGTATCGATGCTTGAACAAGACAGTGGGGTCCTTTGGATTGCCAGTTATGGTGATGGACTTTTTAAACTGGATAATGATACTGTTATTCAATACACTTCAGAAAACGGCCTTTCCAATGATTATTTGCGAAAAATACTTGAAGATGAGCATGGAAACCTTTGGATTGCTACCCGTGACGGAGGTATCAACTATTTTGATGGTGAAAGTTTTACGCAGTTTACCCGCAATGAAGGGATGCCAACCAATGATATTTTCGATATTCATATCGACAGACTGGGTACATTGTGGATAGGTACCAATGGAGCCGGATTGCTGATGTATAAAAATGGCGAACTGACCACCTTTACAGAGCAGCATGGACTTGGTAGTAATTTTATTTACTCTGTTTTGGAAGGGCATGATGGAAATATGTGGTTTGGTACCCGCTGGGGGTTAAGTCTGTTTCTGGGAAGGAGTATTCATATTGGTGAAACGGAAAGTTATCAGCATATCTCCAATGCCCATGCAAGGGGTATTTTCTTTAAAACCTTCACACGTGATGACGGCTTTATGGGTATTGGAGTAAACTCCAGGGCAATGCTTCAGGCTCAGGATCAAACTATCTGGATAGGAGCCAACGATTTGTTAACCGCTTTTTATCCGGAAAACATTGTGTTGGATACTAAAGCGCCTTACATTTATTTAAGCTGGGTGGGTTTGTTTAATGAAAAGATTCCCTGGTCGGAGCTAATTCATAAGCAGGACTCTGTTGTTTCCCTTTCCAATGGGGTAAGGGTTGATAATTATTCTTATGACTCAGTTACCAGCTGGTATGGTATTCCTGAAAACCTGAAACTTGCGCATGATAACAATTATATTGTTTTCAGTTTCTCTGGCATCACCTCAAGTATTACCGGATTGCTCAGGTATCAGCATAAACTCGATGGACTGGAGGAGAACTGGAGTCTGCTTTCGCAAAACACAGAGGCTCATTATGGCAATCTGAAACCGGGAAGCTACACTTTCAGGTTAAGAGCCATGAATAAAGAAGGGTATTCCAGCGATGAGTTAGAGTTCAGTTTTGTTATTGCACCACCCTGGTGGTTAACCTGGTGGGCATATTTAGTTTATGCTTTTCTTTTTATCTTACTGGCAACCGGGAGTTACTTTTACCTGAGAGATCTTAAAATAAAAAAGGGGAAAAAGAAACAGGAGGAACTGGAATTACAGCAGCAGGTGGCCGTGGCACAGAAGTCTGTGGAGTTTAAACAAAATTTTCTTGCCAATATGAGCCATGAAATACGTACTCCCCTGACTGGTGTTTTGGGAATGGCTGATTTACTCTTCAAAACGCCTTTGAATGAAACCCAGGCTGATTACCTGAAAACACTTATTCATTCCGGTGAAAACCTGAGAGAGATAATCAACCTGGTGCTGGACTATTCTAAAATTGAAGCGGGAAAGGTAAAACTCCAGGAAGAGATTTTCTCCATTGATAAACTGCTTGCCGATGCCGAAAAACTTTTCATTTCTATTTGTAGAAAAGACATCGTTTTAATTAAAGATGTTGATTCCTATTTGCCCGTTTTTGTGAAAAGTGACTATAACCGGATTTTCCAGATAATAAGCAATCTGTTGTCTAATGCCGTAAAGTTTACCGAAAAGGGAAGTATACGTATCAAAGTTTCTGCAGAAACTTCAGAAGAAAGTTATAAGGATATGAAAAAGATTCGCATAGCTGTAAGTGACACAGGGAAAGGAATATCAAATGCGGATCAGACGAATCTTTTCAAGCCCTTTTACCAGGCAGAACAATCCTACAATCGCGCCTTTGAAGGTACCGGGCTTGGACTTGCCATTTGCAAAGAATTATCAGAAATATTGGGTGGCTCAATAGGCTACGAGCGAAATAAGTTCAAAGGGAGTACTTTCTGGTTTACATTTTTGGCAAAAATGGAAAAAGAACCTGAAGCAGCCAGCAGAGAAAATATCCCGGTGAAAAAAAGTTCTAACGAATCACTCAGGATCCTGCTTGTTGAAGATAAAGCGGTCAATCAAAAAGTTATTACGCTGATACTTGAATCGATGAACCACCAGGTGTCGCTTGCTGATGATGGAAAGAAAGCAATTGAAATGTTCAAAACAGGAAGTTTTGACCTCATATTGATGGATATTCAGATGCCGGTTATGGATGGAATTACGGCTACGCAAAACTTAAAATCCCGGTTTTCTAAACTTCCCCCCATCGTTGGTCTCAGTGCCAATGCGTTTGAAGGTGATAGAGAAAAATACATGCGTTTGGGCATGGACGAATACCTGACCAAGCCCGTAAAAGAAAGCGACTTTGAAAACCTTCTTCAAAAGTTGAACCTTTAGGCAGCTCTGGATGGCAGAGGTTCTGCTCCTTTTATTTCCTAATTATCACTCTTATTTTCTTTGCAATATCCAATGCTGTAGTGATGGTGCTTAAGTCTTCAAAAAGCTCACCGGTTTTACCGGACCAATGGCTGTGACCAATGGGTTTAAGCATATACTCTTCCCGGGGATTGTCAAGGTCAACGGTTACACTATACACCAGGGCCGGCTGACTGGAGGTTCTGTAATGCTCATCGTCCGGGAATTTGTTGTTATGCCAGTGCTGATTCCAGTCCCATGATTGATTGATTTCCATAAGAATATTGAAAATCCTGGGTTCTTTATGCCTGGTGGTCGTATGCAAGATAAAGGCGGCTTTTGGGGTAGGGCCTGTAACAGCATCGGGCATGGGGTTCTCCTGTGTGGGCAGATAATAGCCATCAGGAGCTTTGACTCCTCTTTTGTGGCCCCAGTAGGGCAGTGCCGCGGGTCTTCGCAAGGGGCCCGGTTCCCAGCGCCCTGAGGAAGCATCTCCGTGGCGGAAATATCCCTCTGCAATGGACTGTGCCACGTATAAGCTCTGGATGTAAACCCCGGAAGTGTCCTCAATCCAGAATGCCATAAGCGGGTGATTGTGGCGCCGGCCAGGCTCAAAAATGATTTCCAGTTTATACCCCTCTGCATTCTGAAGTGTTGTAAATTCTTTTGGAGGTTCCTGTACCCTGGACCGCTGCCACCAGCGTTGCTGTGAGTAACTGTCTGCAGCAAAGGCAGCAAAAAGGAATAGTAAAAGTGCAATGCTGGTAATAACTTTGCTTTTTTTGTATTTCATGATGATTGCATTTAAAATTCAAACATAATTCCAATACTGGGCAATAACGTTCCGGTGGTATTGCGCAATTCCTTTAATCTGTATAACCCTTCCTCATTTGCCGGCAGGGGTACCCCGTTTTCGTCCGTTTCGCGCAAAAGGTTGGGTGCCAGCTCAGACTGAAAATTATATACGTTTTGAATGTCAAGATAGAACATTAGCGAGAAATTATTGAAAAAGTACTGTTTGTCAATTCTCAAATCCAGCTGATGAAACGATTTTAGCCTGTTTTCATTAAAGCGTGAATAGTCCAGGTATCCTTGTCGCTGCGCATCCCATGCTTCCTGTCTGCGCGAAGTTTCCAGATCGAAAGGTGTGAAAGGGGCACCACCGGAAAATCTCCACTTTGCCCCAATATCCCAGTTGCGGGGTAGTTTTTGGCTTGCAGTAAGATTTACAATATGTCTGCTGTCCCATGAAGAGGGGATAAAGCCACCTTCGGTATCTTCAAATTCACTCCTTACAAAGGTATACGAGAGTATAACATTGAGATTTTTAATTCTTTGTTCTCTCAATAGTAACTCAGCTCCATAGGCCCTGCCATTGCTGGTAGAGGTAACTTCTTCATCTCCGAAAATACCAAAATCTGCCGATTTACTGCTCAATGGAACACCATCGGCAACCGAGAAAGGATAATTGCTGTAGTTTTTAAAGAATCCCTCCAGTGTAATCAGGGTTTGCCGGGTGGGCAATAGTTCAAATCCTGCCACATAATGGTCTACACTGATATAAGTCAGGTTGTTTTCGCGATTTCGCAAAACCCCGTCATTGTCTTTGAATCCCAGTGTAGTGTAAGAAGGAAGCTGGTAAAACTTTCCGGTGCTGGCACTGAAGGTAAGATTTTCCCTTATTTTGTATGAGGCGGAAATCCTCGGAGATAACTGTCTAAGGGGGTTAGACATCCTGGATGAATAGTTGTTGGCATCGGTTCTTACTCCAAATGATAAGGATAATTTGTCTTCCATGAAACTGCGGGTAACCTGCCCGAACAAATTCCACTTGTATATCTCCAGGAAAGAATTGTACTCAATCACAAAGGGTTCAGTAAAAAATACCTCCTGGTAGGTATCGTTCAGGTATTTGGCATATTCGCCTCCGGCACCATATATCAAACGGTAATTGCCCAGTTGTGTGGTGCGCTCATAACGAATCTTGTTTTCTATCTCATCCGATTCATAATCAAATGTACGTGGTCGCGATTCATCATTGTCGGGATATTTGTAAGAAAAATTTCTCAGCATATTGCGGCTTACCACCAGGCGGTCGAAGCCATTGTCGCGAAATCTGCGATAGACCGCACCAATGGTATAGTTCCATTGTTCGTTTACGGGCAGATAATCAAGTATAAAACGTTGATCTTCGGTTTCGTTGGCATCCAGGTTGAGCCTGAATTGATCCAATGCACCAATGCCTATAAAAGTGAGTTCAGACTTATCGCTAAGCCGGGTATCCGTTTTAAACTGAAAATCGTTGTAAGTAGGCAGGAATGGCAAGCCAATTACACCAAATAGAAACTGAAGATAAGATCGTCTTAACGAAAATATCATGGTGGTATTTTCTGACAGCGGTCCATCAAGGGTTAGTGCAAGATCGCTGGCGCCAATGGCTCCTCTGAAATTCATTTTTTCACTGTCGCCGCGCACTTGCCGGAATTCAAATACCGAGCTAAGGGCGTTGCCGCGATTGGCAGGAAATGCCGAAGAGTACATTTCCACCTCACGGATAAAATCTACATTGATAATGCCCACCGGCCCGCCACTTGCCCCTTGTGTGGCAAAATGGTTCAGGTTGGGTATTTCCACGCCATCCAGAAAGAATCTGTTTTCGTTGGGACCTCCGCCACGAATAATTACATCATTACGGAATGCAGGGGTAAAAGCAACCCCAGGCAGGGATTGGATGACTTTTGAAATATCCCTGTTGCTGCCCGGATTTCTTTCAATCTCTGATATTCCCAGTCGCCTGAGCGATACAGGACTTTCTTCTCTGCGCTGGAAAGGAGAAGCTTCTACAACAACTTCTTCCAGCTGAAGGTCGATCTCCCGCATACCCACATCTATATTGGCAGCGCGGGCATTGGTAACAAGAAATTCTTCTGTTACTTTTCTCTCAAAACCCACTGCACTAACCTGCAGTCTTACAAACCCAGGTTCGATGCCCGTGAAAAGAAAATTTCCGTCCAGGTCAGTGGTACTTCCTGTATTGGTACCAAAAATCACCAGATTGGTGAAGGGCAGGGGTTCGTTGTTTTTTTCATTGAATACCCTTCCCCGAATGGTTCCGGTCTGTCCAAAAGTTTCTGGGGTAACGAATAAAAGGGTTGCTAGTACTGCAAAAATATTAAAAAACAGCTTGGTTTGCATCATATCTTTATTATTGTAAATGTGCTTTTGTCTTCTAACAAAAATTGTTGCAATAAGTTTTTGATACTATGTGAAAAGCAGCATTTTTTAACTGCAAAAATTCCGTATATACTAAATATGTCTAATTTCGCAAAACAAACGCAACAAAAGTGAATTTATGGAAACATTAACCCTTACTACTCCGGCTTTGTTATTTTCGGCCATTTCGTTAATTCTGCTTGCATACACCAATCGCTTTCTCACCATTGCACAGCTGGTGAGAAGCCTTCATGCGCAATACAAATCCGACCCTACACACATTCTTTATGGTCAGATTGATAATTTGCGCAAAAGAATTTACCTGATTAAAAGCATGCAGGTATATGGGGTTGGGAGTCTTCTGCTATGCGTTGTCAGTATGTTTTTGATTTATGTGGGAAAAAACCTGGCGGCAGAATTAATCTTTGGACTGGGTCTGCTGATGCTGATTATTTCTCTTACCATCAGTATTTGGGAGATTGTCATCAGTGTAAAAGCCCTGAATCTTCACATTAGCGACCTTGAAAAGGATAAACCGGATTCTGTTTAATATGCTTTGCCGACCCTCAGATGCCATTTACCGATTCTCCATTGAACGTTATTGCATTCCCGGGGTATATTTGCATCGTGATTCTCATTAAAGCATAAGCCAACGAATTATGTAGTCATCAAACATGCCAGATATTTTTCATAAAGGGAATCAATGAAAATGGTGGGACTTACCCCTTACCATGACTGGCAGATGATGTATTACTTGACCATTAAAAAAATAAGGAGATGAAAAGACATTCAGAAAAACGGTACATTTTAGGAATCATTTTGCTTTTTGTGGGGTTCGCATTGCTGCTGAGGTTTTATAATTTACTTCCCTGGCATATTCCTTCCTATGTTTTTTCCTGGAAATCATTGCTTGTATTTATGGGACTTGTATTTATGACTACCCAAAAGGATAAAAGTACAGGGCTGATTTTATTCGCTATTGGTGCCATCTTTTTGGGAGCAGATATAACGGGATTTGGTATAAAGGATGTGTTTCGGTTTGTCTTTCCTGTAGTATTGATCATTGCCGGACTGGCAATCATATTACGAAGGCAGAGTTTTTCCCGCAAAGATATCAATGTGCCTGAAGATGCCGAAATCAATGATTACATCAATGATGTGAATATTTTTAGTGGAGGTGAAAGAAAAATCAAAACCCAAAATTTCAGGGGAGGGCAGATAACCGCTATATTCGGGGGTGCGGAAATAGACCTGAGAAAGGCTGACATGGCACCCGGAGTAAATGCCATTGAGATGCTTTGTATTTTTGGTGGGGTTTCGATGAGGATCCCCGAAGGATGGGACGTAAAAAACGAAGTAACCGCAGTTTTTGGTGGTTTTTCTGATGAAAGAACTTTTGACAGGGAGACCGCTATTGATGAGGATAAGAAAATATTGTACCTGAAAGGGTTGGTCTTGTTCGGCGGAGGAGAACTGAAATCCTGAAAAAAGGCATTATAATTGTTTGGAAGACCCTGCTGACTATTGCCAGCAGGGTCTTTGCTATTTATTGCAAATCTCATTGATTTGCCGTGAATCTCTTAACAACTATTAAAAAAGTATTGTTATTTTTATCCCCAAAATTTTAACCATTATGCAATACAAATCTACCTCTCTATTAGCAGTCTTTTTAATTATTAGTTTGTTGAATACCGGATGTGTCACCAGAAGGATGTCCAAACAGGCATCTGGCTATGAACGTGCAGGGATGTTCAGGGAAGCTGCAGAATTGTATTACCAGGCATCTTTGCGAAAACCCAAAAAAATTGATTACAAGATGGGTTTGAACAGGGCCGGACAGATGTACATGGAAGGTCTTGCCAGTGATGTTTCCCGCGCTTACAGCAGGGGAGAGTACCGGAAAGCGGTTTACGATTACCTGGAAATGAAAGCCTTTGCCGATAAAGTTCAAAGAACAGGAGTCACCCTCAGGATAGAGCATTCAACACAGAGAACTTTTGAGAATGCAAGAGAAATCTACCTGGATGAGAGATATGAATTGGGGCAAAGGCTCATCGGTGAACAAAATTTTGATGAAGCCAGAAAGATTTTTGTTGAAATTCATGGCATCAGTCCCAACTTCAGAGACACCCGGTCGTATCTCAATACTGCTACCCTTGAACCCATGTATCAGAATGGGGCAAGGTTTTTCAGCCAGAGAAACTACATGCAGGCTTATGTTGAATGGGAGCGTATTGCGGCCAAAGACCCTGGTTACAAAGATGTCAGGCAACGAATGCAACAAGCTTTGAATGAGAGGTACAAAGAAGGTACCCTGTTTTTGCTTAACGAAGATTTTACAGCAGCAGCCCGTGCACTGGGCGATGTATACAAGGTAAATCCTGGTTATATGGATGTGAAATCTCAATACATCGAAGCCCGCAATGAGCCGGTTTACCGCGCTTCCATTCAAAATCTGGGTTCGGGTCGTTGCAGAGCTGCTTTCAGAGGATTTGAGCAAATAATTGCAGATGCAGGTGGAAATTATAAAAATGCCGTATCGCTTCGCAATGAAGCTATTGTTTGTGCAAGTTATCCCATTGCTCTTCTCTCCAACCCTATGCCCGGTAACCACGCTGATGGAGAAGAGTTTGAAAACATCCTTATTCAAATGATTCTGGACACAAAAGATCCCTTTATTAAAATTCATAAACTGGCAGATATTAACCAGAGAGTTCTGCGCGCTTTTCAGGGAACAACCGGGTCACTGAACCGGACTATGCTCAGGCAATTGTATGACAGAAACGGTATTGCCGCGGTACTCGTGTTGAACTTTTCTCAATATCAGAAAACCGCCGGCTCTTTGCAGCGAGCAGAAAAAACAGGATTTGAAAGAGTTGTAATAGAAAACAGGGAAGGGGAAACAAGCTATCGTGACCAACAGGTTTCTTACATGGAGTATTCACGTACCAACCAGGTGCAAATTAATGTGAATGTACAACTTGTTTCAACCCTCACGGGAGAGATTCTTCTTTCCCGGCGATACAGCCAAACTGAAAGCGATGAAATGAAATATGCTGTTTACAGGGGTGAATCCAAAAATTTGTATCCTGCAACACTGAGAAATAACTCATATCATATTGATGAACGGAACTATGCTTCTCTGCAAAGGCTGCTGAATGCTGATCAAACCATTACATCTCCCAACCAGCTCAGAGATAAGCTTTTCAGTGATTTGAATATTAATATCACCCAGGCTCTGATTACCTTTGACCCTGAAAGATAATAGCTGTGGTACAAACTCCAGCCAGAATTAATCAGGCAGTCATTGCCGGGCAGGGTAAGTATCTTTCCGAAACAGGAAGAAAACACCAGGTAAGTGAAATGAATTAAATTACACTAAAAATATGCAAATGAAGAGGGCTTTAGTTTTGTTACTGTTGGTTGCAATTATGACAGGGTGTTTTTCGGGAAGAAAAACAAGCCACGAAAGGCTGATGAGAGGCGCTCCTGACTGGGTATTGCAAACCCCCAATCATCCGTCGTATTACCACGGTGTGGGGATGGTACCCAAAAACCAGCAGTTTGATTTTCGCGAAAGAGCCAGGCAGGTTGCCCTCAATGAGCTTGCCGGCAGCATCTCGGTGACGATTTCCTCATCCTCGGTACTCAATTACTTTGAGTTTGATCACCTTTCCAGTGAGTTTTTTCGGGACAATATCAGGATGTCTACACAGGAGTATCTTGAGGGATATGAACTGGTTGGCAACTGGGAAAATGATCAGCAATACTGGATATATTACCGGCTTTCCAAAATCCGGTATCAGCAAATAAAACAGGAACGTATTTCCAGGGCACTGGCAAGTTCACGTTCTAAATTTGATCAGGCGCGCTTGTTTGCCGGTCAGGGACGTATGGCTGATGCAATGGGCTTTTATGTGCGCGCTTTTGAGGATATCCGTGATTTTATCGGAGAAGATTTGAAAACGCAGGTTGACGGCAAGGAAACACCCTACGCCACAGCCCTGATGGCCGACTTTGCTGAGCAAATGCAGAGTCTTTCTGTTGTTTTTCCTACGGAAAAATTGTTAATAAAGCCTGGTTCTCTATTAGCTCCTGTTGAGCCGGTGGTAGTGAATGCAAATTCCGAACCCATACCCGGAATCCCTGTATTCGCAAGACTATCATGGCTTCCCGGAAGACGAACAGAAGCAGTTACTGATGCCAGGGGCCGGTTCAGAGTGGTTCCGGAAGGGGTAAAACCGGGCATGCAAAATGGGCAAATGGTTTGTTCCATTGATATGGCCAGGATTGTACGGCAAAATAGCTCTGACATGCTTGTTCAGAAGTTTTTTGAAGTGGTAAGGTTAAGCGCTTTTACTTTACCGGTAGAGATAGTACCCCCCGTTTTTTTTATCTCTGTAACTTCAACTTTACCCTCGAGCAGAGAAAGCCGCACGGTGGATGCAGAATTTAATGAAGAAATAAGACGAATCCTGCGACAGGAAGGGATTGTCATTAGTGATGATCAGGGCAAAGCTGATTATTCGCTGGTGGTTCAAAATAACGTATCTGCCCCGGTTCAGCATGGCAGCAGATTCTCAAGTTCTGTGGTTGCCACCATTGATTTATTGGATAACCAGGGAAACTCCATACGCTCCAGCCGCATTGATGATGTCTCGGGTATCGGTATGGGGGCTGCCCAGTCCATCGAAGATGCCTTCAGCTCTCTTAAAAATAAATTCAGAATAACTGTTTACCCGGAGATCATTCAGCCATT
>RECE01000352.1 GCA_007694165.1 Bacteroidota bacterium | reverse complement strand
GACAAATGTTATTATACAAATAACTGAGTGCTTCATAAGGATTTCTTAATTCCTGCCAATTTTACTCATATACCAGTGCCACTTGGGGAAAAATACCTCTCTTAGAAAACGGTTCATCAATTGGAGATTTGTGCATGGATTGCTTTAAAATTCTTTCCCAAATCATATACCATAGTCCGCACATGCTGTGCCCAGTCATGGGGCCGTCTAGATGCATCAAAATAACCGCATGCGATAGGGTCTCCAAAGACCAAATCAATGCTGCTCCCTTTTTTGTTTAACATTTCGCGGGGCAGGCAAAGGATCTCCACAGGCATTTTTATCCTGAAGAATTTCCTAATCCTTGAAATCCGGTAAAACTTAGAGGTGTTTACTCCTGTGATAAATGTGGGGACAACATACCTTTGGGTTTGTGTTGCTTTGCTAACAAATGACTTATGCCATTCCAAATCCCGGATCTCTCCATTTATCTTCCTGGACACAAGTCCTGCCGGAAAAATCATGATCTGTGCATCTGACAAAAAAGCATTGTTGATAACCCGGGTTTGGTCCCTGCTGGAACACCCAAAGACATTTACCCCTACAATAAGGGGTGCTAAATTGGGATCGTAGTTGAAAAACTGATTGGATGGCGAAACAACTTTCCCTTTCAATTGATTAATACAATGAAGAAAGGACAATGCATCAATTCCACCCAGGGGATGATTGGCCACAAAGATGCATCGTTCTGCATGCTCAAGTCCTTTTTCATTGTGCATCCGAATGGTGATGTCCAAATCCTTTAAAATAGCATTCACATAATCAATGCCTATTTTGTCAATATTGTCATTATGCAGTTTATTAATCTCCTTCTCACAAATCATCTTCTTAAACCTGTTGACAACAAACCCGGGCATATTTCTGAAAAGTTTGTTGTTGCTGCCTTTTAACCATTTCTCCAGGTCTACTACCTTTTGAAATTCTTTCGTTTTAGTTTCCATTGTTTATACCTTGCCAATCAGATTGCATTTTTAGCGCTTATAAAACGACAACTTAAGTATTTATTGTTCTACTGCCTGGCTTGTCTGATGATTTTTTTACACCAACTTTCGAATCATCAAAATTAACTTAATTATTTCATCTGTCTAAATTTGTTTTTTAATGGTCAGATGGAACATCCACAATTTCCTTTCTACGCTGATAAACAATTGTTTTTCAAATAGTCACCTCGTGTGTGTTTAAGGCTTGATCATGGATGTTTCAAATGTTATTTTGCTTTTTAATTTTAAAATGGATCCCTCACATTCTATTCGTTGAGCTATTTGCCCTGCAATATTGACTGTACTACAAAAAACTCATTCCTGTGAAAAAAGGGTTCTCTTAATTTCCATCCTGCTTGCACTGTTTGCCTGCCACAATGCTTAAGAGGTGAAGCAAACCAAAGGATTCTCAGATAAAAGCAAGCATATCGTGCTGAAGCATCCTACAGTCTTTAATCTTGAGCGGTTTATCTTTCTTACAGAAAATGAGATTTTTCCCTTGCCAAAAGATACAGTGCGTGGTATTGTATCATGAATTGTTTTTCTTTTACCTTTGAGCGCTATGCCACTGCCAGATAAGGAAATTATTGAGTTGTATAAACAGGATCCTGAATCAGGTTTAAAAGCTGTTTTCGATAAATACTACGTAAAGCTGTGTGTTTTTGCTGTCAGCTTTGCGGGGGATATGGAAACTGCGGAAGATATAGTGCAGTCTTTGTTTGTTAAGTTTTGGGAAGAAAAAAATCTACTGGAAGTAAAAACATCGCTGAGTTCTTATCTTTTTTTCTCCGTAAGAAATGCATGCATCAATTATCTGGTCAGGGAAAAGCGAAATCAGCAGAAAATGGATGCCTACCAGAGAGAAAAACAGTTTCTATTACATACCGATGAATTTCCACAAGACACCCATTTTGAAACCCTTGAAAAACATATCGAAGATTTACCCGAGAGATGTCGGTCGGTGTTAGAACTGGTTTTTTTTCATGGTCACTCCTATAAACAAGCCGCCGAAAATCTCAACATTTCTGTCAATACTGTAAAAACGCAACTTTCGCGTGCACTTACCCAGCTCAGGAAAAAGATTGGAATTCTGATTATTTTCTGAATTTTTTCGTTTTCTTGTCACCCATCCTCAGTTTTTTTTTGTCTTAGCAGTATATGGACAAAAAAGACAATCTACCCGAAGACATTCTCCGGCTTCTCATCGGTCGTGAAACGGGCAACCTGGACTCCAAGGAGCAGGCTTGCCTTGACGCATGGCAGAATAACAACCCGCAGTTTAAGGAAGAGACAGGAGAATACATCAGGCTTATCCACCAGACAAAAGCACTGGGCAGAGCCCGGAAAGTAGATAAGGAGAAAGCCTGGCATACGATTTCCCGCAGGGTGAATGAGAAATCCCGCCAATCTTTTGACAGAAGAATTTTTCTGAAAGTGGCAGCAATCATGCTGCCTTTGATCATTGCATCTGCCTGGTTGTATTTTTCACAAAGTTCTATGGATACACTTACAGAACAGCCTAAGGATGCGCTGGCGTCAGTGCGGCAGTCACGGGCTACACTGGTTCTGTCAGGGGGCAAGAGTATTGAGTTGGATGGCATGAGTTCGGCAGCAGAAATGCAGATGGACGGTGTTACCATTACCCGCGACAAAAAGGATCAAATCCGTTATGGCGATGCCGAAGCCATTAGCACACATAGCCTTCTTGTTCCTCGTGGCAGTGAGTTTCAGTTGGTACTTCCCGATGGGAGCAAAGTATTTCTCAATTCTGGATCACGCCTGGATTATCCCACAGGTTTTGATTCAGATCAGAGAAGGGTTTACCTTTCCGGTGAAGCCCATTTTGAGGTGGTTACCGATCCCAATCGTCCATTTATTGTGAGCACTCCATCAATGGAAATTACCGTTAAGGGGACGAGTTTCAACATTATGGATTATGAAGGTGAGCGTGCAGAGGCTACCCTGGTGCAGGGAATCATATTGGTCGATGCAGGAGCTCAACCCGCTGTAGTGCTGTCACCGGGACAGCAGGCAAGATGGGATACACCTGCCGGGAAACTGGAAATCAGGCAAGTAAATGTAAATGATTTTACTTCCTGGATAAGGGGCGTTTTCACCTTCAGGGACATGAAGCTTGAAGAGCTTGCCCTGCGTCTGGAAAGATGGTACGATGTGGAAATATCTTTTGCTGACCCTGCAATAGCTGACATGCGTTTTACAGGAGCCATGGAAAAGGACAAACCCCTGGAAAACCTTCTTGCCCTGATAATGAAATCTGCAAATATCGATTTTGAGCAAAAAGATGAACAGATCATCTTGCGGACTAAATAACAGAACCTGCTGCTGGCAAAATCAGGAGCCCTTTCCAATAGCAGGTTTCCAGAAAAGAATACCGGTAAGCCCTGAGAACTTACCGGTACGGAATTGACAACAATGCCATAAATGGGTCGAAACATCGATGGGCATTGGATTACAAAACCTTAAAAACAAAATTATGAAAAAAAACGCACATGCCATGCCTGGTCTTTTCCTGCGGGCATTAATCAAAATCCTTATTCCCATGAAAATTTTTACTCTGTTGCTATTTGCAGGTACAATACATGCGGCTTCCGGTGTGTATTCACAATCAGCTCTTGTAAGCCTTGAGATAAAAAACCTTTCGCTTGCAGAGGCTTTTGATGAGATATCTGCACAAACCGGGCTGATATTTTTTTACAGCAATGATCTTATTGATGTAAGCCGCAAGGTTGATTTCACTGCTGAGAATAAATCTGTAGACGTTGCTCTCAATGAGCTGCTTATAGTGGAAAATCTCAACTGGACTTACCATGACAATTATATTATTATCAGCCCGGCCCCTGCACAAACTGCCAGAGACAAAAATATTGTGGTAACCTCGTTGACCAATGACGAACCACGCATAGTGTCAGGACAGGTCATTGACAGACGTGGCCGCGAACCACTACCCGGGGTAAACGTTTACATCAAAGGCACAACCACCGGCACCACTACTGACCTGGAAGGGAGGTATGTGCTGCAGATTCCCGAAAATGCGCGCATACTGGTATTTTCCCTTATGGGGATGGAAACTGTTGAGGAAGAAATCAGTACCCGCACGCAAATCAATGTTTCGATGCAGTCAGCACAAATTGGGCTCGATGAAGTGGTTGTAGTAGGGTATGGCACCCAGCTTAAAAGAGATCTCACAGGTTCCATATCACGCATTGAATTTGATGAAAATGCCTTTAACCCCTCTCATACTTTTGAATCGGCACTTGCAGGTCAATCGGCAGGGGTTTTTGTGGGGCAAAACAGCGGGCGGCTGGGAGAAGCCATCACCATCAGAATAAGAGGTGCATCATCTGTGTCGGCAAGCAATCAGCCTTTGTATGTTATTGATGGAATGCCGGTAACAACAGACAGCCAGGGCAGTCTCGACAACCACCCTACCAGTCCGCTGGCAGATATCAATTTCAGTGATATAGAGTCTATTCAGGTTCTCAAAGATGCATCTGCTGCCGCTATTTATGGGTCCAGGGCTTCCAATGGCGTAGTACTGATAACCACCCGAAGAGGGAAAACAGGTCGTACACGCTTTAACATGAATCTTACTACAGGGATTAATCAGCCAGCAAATCTTCGCGAATGGCTCAATGCCGATGAATACCTTGAACTTATTGATGAATCGCTCGAATTTGCCACCGGCTCAGATGGTCTGATTTGGGGATGGAAAGCTCCGGATGAATTTAAGGATGTATATATCCCCGGATGGCGCGATGGCAATGATGAAAACTGGCAAGATCATGCCCTGCAAAATGGCATTCAATCTAAACTCAATTTTGCGGCTTCCGGTGGAACTGAAAATACAAGGTTTTATGCCGGCCTTACCTACGACAATCAGGAAGGCATCATTATTGGCAATGACCTGGAAAGATTAAGTTCACGATTGAATCTTGACCAGTCGGTGGGTGAAAAAATTGATTTTGGAATGAGCACCAGTTTTGTGCGTACCGAAATGCGACGAATTGCCAACGACAATGCATGGGCCAACCCAATGCAACTGCTGGCTATGCCACCGGTACAACCCCTTATTGATCCGGAAACCGGCGAATATAATAAGAATACGGTCTATTATAACTCCATGATCGACTCCCGCGATGCATCCAGCATTACCACCTCTTATCGTACCTTTCTGAACTTGTATGCAGACTATCGTATTTTGCCCAATTTTTCGTTCCGCACCGAATTTGGCACCGATATTCTAAATCAGCATGAAAAAAGCTTTTATGGGCGCGAAACCAATTGGGGAAGCCCAAATGGACTGGGAGAGGACCGAAATGTAAATGTCCTCAATTACAATATCAATAACTATTTTTCCTGGAATACCAAAATGGGTGAGAACCACGATATCGGTTGGGTATTGGGGATGGCTGCACAGAAAAATTCGGCCCGTGGCAATTTTCTGCAGGGTCGGGGTTTCCCCACCGATGACTTCCAGAACTTAAGCAGTGCAGCTGAGGTTACCGGCTATAATGGTTGGGGAGAAGGACACAGTTACCTTTCTTATTTCTCAAGGCTCAACTATAAATTCCTGAACCGTTATCTGCTGGGCTTGAGTGCAAGAGTTGATGGTTCATCGCGCTTTGGTGCCGACAACCGCTATGGGTTCTTTCCTGCTGCATCCCTGGGATGGATCCTTACTGATGAAACGTTTATACAGGAAAACAGCTGGATGAGTTTTCTGAAAGTAAGAGCAAGTGCCGGGCTGACAGGAAACTCCGAAATAGGCAATTATGAAGCCCTTGGCCTTTTTCAGGGAGTTACTTATCCCGGATATTCCGGTTTGCTGCCCTCCCAGCTGAGAAGCCCTGACCTGCGATGGGAATCCACTTTTCAATCAGACATAGGTGTAGACTTTGCCTTCTTTAATGACCGGATTTCGGGTCAGGCAGACTATTATGTAAAAAACACACGCGACCTGCTTTTGCGACGCTCACTCCCTGCAACAAGCGGATATACTTCCGTAACCCGAAATATTGGTGAACTGCGCAATCATGGATGGGAGTTTTCCATCCGTTCCCACAACACCAGGGGCTATTTTAGCTGGATCACGGATTTCAATATCGGCTTCAACCGAAATGAAATCATCAATATTGACGGACCTGAAATTGCCTATGGAGTGAATTACGTAATTGAAGGAGAGGAAATCGGTGTTTTCAAAATGCCCGAATATGCCGGCGTGCATCCCATGACCGGCGATGCTTTGTTCTTTATAAATGATGGCAGCGGGCAAACCACCACCAATTACAACGAAGCAAGGCGTGTAATTGTAGGATCTCCCAACCCCGATTTTTCCGGCGGTTTGACCAACAGATTGACGGCAGGCCCCTTTGATGCCGACCTTTTGCTGAGTTTCGTGTATGGAAATAAAATCTATCTTTCAGGTGGCCGATATCAAAGTGCCAATGCCGAATGGTGGGATAATCAGAGTCGCGATCAGCTTGACCGCTGGCAGCAACCCGGAGACATTACGGATGTGCCCCAGGCTCGTTTCGACAGTCGCAATGGTTCCCAGCATTCATCCAGGTATCTTTATGATGGATCTTATCTCAGATTCAGACATTTTACCCTTGGATATACCCTGCCCGAAAGACTTATTGCACGCAGCGGTTTCGAAAGGGTTCGGATTTTCTCAACAGCCTACAACCTTTTCACTTTTACCCAATATCCGGGTTATGACCCCGAAGTAAACAGCCTGGGAACAGGCAGTTCAGCACAAGCAAGCAATGTGGTGATGGGCATTGATTTTTATACAACACCACAAATGCGCTCGCTGGTATTCGGCATTGACCTGGCATTTTAGTGCGCTGTGCTACAAGATCATTTGATAGCTTAATAATGCCTGGTGCATTAGCATATACAAAACTCTAAACAGATAAAACTTGCATGAGCACTGCGCACTCAAAAGACAATGAATAAGGTCGTTTATGCAAGTTCCATCTAACCAATTACTTAATACAATTTTATTCTGATGAAACATCCATGATTAACCTTTACACACACACGAGGATGACGATTTTAAAAACCCATTGGTTATCAGCGAATAAAGGAAGTTTTGGATGTTCTCCCGCTGAAAAAGGGGGATGACCAATTAAAATAAACTATAAACACATAAATATGAAAACATTACGCAAAACCATCGTACTCTTCATACTGATCACAGCAATGTGGGGATGTGAAGACTTCCTTGATATCAAACCACAGCAGTCAATAGATTCGGATTATGCTCTCAACACACCGGAAAATGTGAAAGCCACTTTGATAGGGGCCTACCTGGAAGCCCGATCGCGCTGGACCTTTGGAAGTCAATTTAATGAATATGCTGAACTGCTGGCTGCATCGGGACACCTTCAACATGTAGGCTCACACGCCCAACCCAAGGAAATGCTCGACAAGTCCATTGCCGTCAACAATAGCTACGTAGAATCTTCCTGGGTTGCATCTTACCGTATAATCAACACAGTAAATCATGTTCTGTCAGCTACAGACATCCTCGAAGATGCTGATCGTGACCGAATAAAGGGAGAAGCTTTGTTTTTGAGAGGAATGACATTTTTCGAGCTTACTCGTTTATGGGGATTGCCCTATCAAACTGGCAGCACCAATAATCAACCCGGGATACCGCTCATACTTTCACCCACACGGGCACCTTCGGAGGCAATCCCGGTGGCCCGCAATACGGTTGAAGAGTGTTACAGCCAGATTCTGGATGACCTGATTGCCGCCAGAGATCTCCTGCCCCAAACCAACGGAGTTTTTGCAGACTCCTATGCTGCCAGTGCGCTCCTTTCAAGGGTGTATTTGCAAATGTCATGGCATGAAGATGCCGCAACAGAAGCCAACCGGGTAATTGAATCCGGCAGATTTGCTCTTAACGCCCAGCCTGTGGCAGCGCACAACAACACCCAAAATACATCGGAAGATATCTTCGCTTTGCAAAACAGCCTGACCAGCAACACCATCTGGCTTACCGAAAGATATGCCAGTCTCAATGGCATGGGCAGAGGAGATTATCAGTTTACGCAGGCCTTCCTGGATCTGTTTCACCAGGATGATCTCAGGAGCAATCTGCAGGAAGACACCAGGCCAAACTTTACCCACGAAGACATTACAAGTATGTATTACATTGGAGTGGGAGCCATCAGGAACGGGGGTATCAACACTTACAAATGGGCAAATTATTATGCTGGAATTCCAATCATCAGGCTTTCTGAAATGTATCTTGTCAGGGCGGAAGCCAACTTCGAACTACAGCAGACTGGTTCCGACATAGTGGGAAGTGCTTCGCCCTTGAACGACCTCAATGTTGTCAGAGCAAGAGCTTCCGCACCTTTGCTCACAGAGAGCCCTACACAGGAAGAAATCCGCAAGGAAAGATACTTTGAGCTATGTTGGGAAGGACACCGCCTGCATGATCTTAAGCGATGGCAGTTGACTATCGGGAACCTAAACTACAATGCAGGAAACCTTATCTTACCCATACCCATGAGCGAACTGGAAACCAATCCCTTGCTTGAACAAAACCCACACTATCAGTAACCTTAAAAAATATCATGATGACAAAAGTAATTTGCTTTATATTCTTAATTCTGGGAGTCACCCTGCAAACAACGGCATGTACGATTGCCCTGGTAAGTGGAAAACACACACCTGATGGCCGGCCCATCATGTGGAAGCATCGCGATACCGGAACCCTTGACAATAAAGTTGTAATCAATGAACAGGGGCTTTATCGTTCGGTAATACTTATAAATTCTGAAGATTCCGATTTTGAGAAAGCCTGGATTGGCTTCAATGAAGCAGGTTTTGCCATCATGAATTCTGCTTCCTACAATCTAAGGCAGGAAGATACCGTTCAGTTGCCGCATAATGAGGGCATTCTCATGCGTGAAGCGCTCGAAAACTGCGCCACTGTTGAGGATTTTGAAACATTTCTGCATGAGCGTCCCAAGCCCATGGGCATTGAATCTAACTTCGGAGTCATGGATGCCAAAGGCAATATAGCGTATTTTGAAACCGACAATTTTTCCTGGACTAAAATTGACGTCAATGACCTGGCTGTTGCTCCTCATGGGTATATCGTCAGATCAAATTTTTCCTTTACAGGAAGGCCTCACGACGGTGCCGGCTACATTCGGTTCGAAACTGCTGAAAAACTGTTCTACCGTGCTGCGGCCACAGCCAATCTTTCCATTCCCTATATGGTGAAAAACATGGCTATCTCCCTTGAAAACGCATACAGCAGGCAGGATGCACGAGATGCTTTGGGCATGAGGGAAAACCAGGAGCATTTTATGTATTACCAGGATTGTATTAACAGGTACACCTCAAGTTCTTCGGTTTTCATACAAGGTGTAAATGATGCTTTGAACCCTTTGCATACCACCATGTGGGCCATGGTCGGTTTTCCGATGTCGAGCGTGGCAATTCCAGTATGGATAACTCCCGATAATTCTCTTCCGGCCATCATCACAGCTCCCGGAGATAAAAATGCGCTTATCTGTGATATGGCGCTGGAGCTGAAAAACCGAATGGTACCTTCAACGCGCGGTTCCACAAAATACTACATTAATGCTGTCCAGGTCTATAATGCCGACAACACCGGTATTACCCAGCAACTTATTCCGGTAAACCAGCAAATCATCAGACAAACAAATGTTTCTGCTGAGAAATGGCCTGCATCGGGCCCACCTGCTGCTGATGTAACACAACTTTACCGCTGGATCGATGATTTTGTGAAAAAACAGTATCATGAGTTATTCAACATCAATTTGCCTGATGCCCGATAGTATAAACCGATAAAAAAAATTGCGATGAAAATAAATCACTCAATATATATCATTGTCTTTTCCCTTTTTCTCCTGCATGGATGTGAAAAGGATGAGAAAAATACTCCGGAAGCATGCTTTGATCTGAGTGCTTTGGATATTTACGAAAATCAACTTGTGCAATTTATCAATTGTTCGAAAAATGCCATTGCCAGCTGGTGGGAATTTGGGGATGGTGAAACTTCTGCCAGTTTCGAAACTTCCCATAGGTTTACTACCCCGGGTGATTACCAGGTAAAGCTCACTGTCTTCAATAATGACAAGCAAGATGTCATGCAAAAGACCATCACCGTTTTGGAAAATCCTTTGCCCGAAGCTTGTTTCACGGTTCCATCCACCTCTGTAAGTGCAGGTCAGGAAGTGCCCTTTGCCAATTGTTCGCAAAAGGCTGACACCTTCCATTGGAGTTTTGGCGACGGCAACGTAAGCCAGGAAGAATCTCCGGTGCATCTGTATAATCAGGCAGGAGAAATGCGGGTAACACTTGTGGCTGAAAATGAATTTGGCACCGATTCTATGAGCATGACCATTATTGTCGCAGATGTTGATGTAGTTTTCTTTGATGGCTTTGAAGATTATGCAGATTTTAGTCTTGACTTTGGCCAATGGACACAAATCGACAATGACGAATCGCCTACATGGGGCCTGTCTGCTACTTCATTTCCCAACAGCGGATATATGGGATCTTTTATTATCTTTAACCCCTATAAAACAGACCCTCCGGTGGCAGACAATGAAGCATTTACCCCCCATTCAGGTCAAAAATATGCAGCCTGTTTTTCTGCACGACTCAGTGCCAATGACGACTGGCTAATCAGTCCGGAAATTGAACTGGGCAAAGATCTGGAACTCTCGCTTGCTATCAAATCCTATTCCGACAGTTACGGCCCGGATCTTTTTGTTATTCAGCTGCTTGATGGTGATGAAGTTATCTGGCTGAGTCCTGAAAACAGCCCCGTACAACCTCCCATCGACTGGACAGTTTATAATTACGATCTTTCTGCCTATGAAGGGAAAAATGTAAAAATTCAGATCGGTTGCCTCTCAGACGATGCAGTGGCGATGTTCATCGATGACATTACCATAAAAAATCCTGAAGGTGAAATTATTCTCAAGCAGGATTTCAACTCTCCGGCTCTCAGGCAACAACCATTACCCGGTAATTTTGAGAGAGAATAGTTTCCTGTAAAATATAACCGGCCAGAAAATTTTAATTCTGACTGGTTATATTTTTTAGTATTTTTCATGTTCGAAAGAAAGTTCTGAAACCTGAAAATAGCTTGTTAGCATACATCAGAAATTAACCTTGTGTTCTTTTAACATCATATCAACACTCAATTAATTTCATTCTTTATGAAGAAATTTTTTCTTTTATTTCCGGTTCTACTGGCATTTCTGGCCTGTAACAATGAAGAATTTCAAATCCGCGAACCCTTTCAGGATGATGTAAAATACATTGTGCTCATGCACCCCACTGTATTTAACCTTGAGCGGTTTATCTTTCTTACGGAAAACAACATTTTCCCTCTACCGGAAGGATATCGGGCAGTGGGGGTATATCATGA
>RECE01000258.1 GCA_007694165.1 Bacteroidota bacterium | reverse complement strand
AACCAACAGCTTTTTCTATCGTCATGCCGGACCGCTGGCCCGGGGTGCATTGCATCTGGTTTTGTGCCGGTGACAGAGTCGGAGGCCCACAATAGCGATGGCATGGGTGAGTGGTAGATAGAGGAGCGCTTTGTTCCGGGGGTGATGGTTGTGGGATATTGGATGTCAGCGTTATGATGAGGCGGTTTTAAAAAGGGATTTTTCCAATTTAAACAGAGGTATCATAGAAAAAAACAATCCTTTCAAAGTTGCGGCTAATCAATATTTCTTATATTCGTGCCGTTTATTTTAACCCGTCCCTTCTTGCCATATCCAGGGTTAGGGGTGCAAAAAAAACTTCTTTAAATAAGATGGGCCTTCAACCAAAACCACCAAGATGATTTGTAAAATACCCTTAAGAATAATTGAGATACCCACCCGGGGATACCATATAATATGTAAGGCTTTGCTATCGGGCTATACGTTTAATATGCTTGTAGATACCGGAGCCTCTCTTACGGCATTTGATTTGAGTCGTATTCGCCAGGTTTTTCCTGAAAGTAAAATACTGCCCTATAAAAGCAATTTTACAGGCATTGGCAATGCCCAGGCAGAAATCTTTGAGACTGAAATTGATGAAATATGCCTGGGATCCATGCGAATGGAAAACCACAAGGTGCTATTGCTGGAATTTGAGAGTATCAACAATGCATATGCTGCATACGATCTCCATCGCATTGATGGAGTAATTGGTGGCGACTGGCTGATTAACTTCAATGCTAAAATAGATTATAAAGATCAAACGTTACAACTAGAGAGATAAAATAAAGCTTTATTTCTCAATGCAGAAAAAAACATCTAAATTTGCTGGCGAAAACAGAATAACATACTTAACAACAAAAAGATACCTTGTCCGGGGACACATTTGTTCATTGAGGGCAAACAAAAAGTTGGATGCAATTGCAATTAGACGTTGTATATTAGGTTTTGAAATTCTATCTTTGCAGCCTTTTTGAGAATCATCACCGGATAAACCAATACTATAAAAATTCCACTCAGGTCGGAACCAAAAATTAAATTTAAAAACAGATAACATGCAGAACAAAGGTTTGATTAGATTTTTTGCCATAGCATTTGCTGTGGTATGTCTGTACCAGTTATCGTTTACCTATTTTTCCCGTAAAGTAGAGCGTGATGCAGTTGCTTTTTCACAAAGTGAAAGAGTTCAGACAATTGCCAGGGAATTGTCAGGTGGCGATGAACTTGTCGAAATGGTTTTAATGGATTCATTAAGACAAAGGTATGAAAGGTTTTATCTTGACTCAATGTCCAATCAGGTTGTTTTCAACATGGGCGTGAGAAAGTATACTTTTCAGGAGGTAAAAGAGAGAGAACTCAATCTTGGTCTCGACCTTCGTGGCGGTATGAACGTAACCCTGGAAATTTCCGTTCCGGACATTGTAAAAGCACTGTCGGGTAACAGCCAGGATCCTACTTTCGTTGCAGCAATGGAAAGTGCCATTGAAACCCACCGCACAAGTCGTGAAAACTTTATTACCCTTTTCGGCAGAGCATTTCGCGAAACCGACCCCAATGCAAGTCTTGCAGCCATATTTTCCACACCTGAGATGCGCGACCGTATCAGCTTCAATGCCACCAATGAGGACGTCCTCAGGGTGCTCAACAGAGAAGTGGATGATGCTGTCGACAGATCCTTCCAGATTTTGCGCACCAGGATTGACCGTTTTGGTGTTGCTCAGCCCAATATTCAGAAACTCCAGGCATCAGGCCGGATTCTTGTTGAATTGCCCGGTATCAAAGAACAGGACAGGGTAAGAAGACTGCTGCAGGGTACTGCCAGGCTTGAATTCTGGGAAACCTATGAGTTTTCGGAGTTATATCCCTTCTTTGCAGAAGCAAATGAGAGACTCAGGGAATCATTGCCAAGGCCAGAGAGAAAAGTAATTGAGCAACAGGATGAATTGCCTGTTGAGGTAGAGCTTTCAGCTGAAGATATTCTGGCTGATGAGACTACACCAGCCGTTACTGATGAAGATGATTTGCTGGATATTCTTGCTACTGATATAGATGATGAATTGATCATGGATGAAGAGATGGCTCAAAGAAATCCTCTTTTTGCTGTGCTTAACATGAATGTTTTCATGGATCCACAAACCGGACAACCTTTCTTAGGAAACGGTCCCATGGTAGGTAGTGCTGCTATTCAGGATACAGCGAGAGTTAATACATACTTGCGTCAACCCAACATCAGAGCTTTGTTTCCAAGGGAGATGAAACTTTTGTGGACAATAAAACCCCAGGGTGGTGCTGAGAATGTATTGCAACTTATTGCCATCAAGGTTCCCACCAGGGGTGAACCACCCCTTACCGGTGACGTAATTGTTGATGCACGTCAGGACTTTACCCCCGCGGGTGGTGTTGAAGTTACCATGGCCATGAACAGCGAAGGTGCCCGCGAATGGAGAAGGCTTACAGCTGCCAATATTGGCAAATCTATTGCTATTGTATTGGATGATTATGTATATTCTTTCCCTAATGTAAATGTGGAAATTTCCGGAGGTCGTTCTTCTATTTCGGGTGGATTCACTGTTGCTGAAGCACAAGACCTTGCCAATATTCTCAGAGCTGGTTCATTACCTGCTCCTGCCAGAATAGTTGAAGAAGCCATCGTAGGTCCTACATTGGGTAGAGAGGCCATCTCAAGTGGTCTTAACTCTTTCGTAATTGCCTTTATACTGGTATTGATTTACATGGCAGTTTATTACAACAGAGCAGGTTTTGTTGCCGATATCGCTCTTGTAACCAACATCTTCTTTATCTTTGGAGTACTTGCATCGCTGGGTGCTGTGCTTACTTTGCCCGGTATCGCAGGTATCGTACTTACCCTGGGTATGGCGGTAGATGCCAACGTGATCATCTATGAACGTATCCTTGAAGAGATTCGAGCCGGTAAAGGCCAAAAACTTGCCATCTCCGACGGGTATAAAAACGCATACTCGGCCATTATTGATGGTAACGTTACCACTTTGCTTACAGGTATTGTATTGTATGTGTTTGGTTCAGGTCCTGTTCAGGGATTTGCTACAACCCTTATCATTGGTATTATCTGCTCACTGTTTACAGCTATCTTTATTTCACGCCTTATCTTTTCTTACTGGATTGAGAAGAATACAGCCATTGCCTTCGACTCTAAAATATCGAAAGATGTGCTTACCAAGGTTGATTTCGACTTCCTGGCTGTACGTAAGAAGTTTTACATGATTTCTTCACTGGTTATCCTCGTGGGTATTGCATCTTTCTTCATTAGAGGTGTAAGCTATGGTGTGGATTTTTCCGGTGGACGTTCTTACGTTGTTCGTTTTGACCAGAATATCAACACTGTAGAGATGCGCTCTACTTTGATGAATTATTTTGAAGAGGCTCCTGAAGTAAAAACCTTTGGACCTTCCAACCAGGTAAAGATTACCACTACTTTTCTCATTGATGATGAGTCAACACAAGCTGATTCACTGGCAGAAAGAAGATTGTTTGAGGGTATATCAGAGTTTTTTGCTGCACCTCTGACTTTCGCGGAGTTTGTATCTGACGATGATGATAAAGTTCTTGGTCGGATGAGTTCCCAGAAAGTTGGGCCCTCTGTGGCTGCTGATATCAAGCGAGGTGCTATTATCAGTGTTATAATAGCCCTGATAATCATATTCCTGTACGTTGCGGCAAGGTTTAAGAAGTGGCAGTTTGGTGTGGGAGGACTTGTGACGCTCTTCCATGACGCCATCATCGTTGTTTCACTCTACTCCATTTTGTACAACATTGTGCCCTGGACCATGGAAATTGACCAGACATTTATTGCGGCAATCCTTACTATCATCGGTTATTCGGTGAACGATACGGTGATTATTTTTGACCGGATCAGGGAAAACATAGGGTTGTATCCCAAAAGAGATCTCAAGGTCAACATCAACAAGGCATTAAACTCTACACTCTCCCGTACCTTTAATACTTCAGGTACTACCATTGGAGTGTTGTTGATTATCTTCCTGTTTGGTGGTGAGGTTATCCGTGGTTTCTCTTTTGCCCTTATGATTGGTGTTGCAGTAGGTACTTACTCTTCATTGTTCAATGCAACTCCTATTGCTTATGACCTTATCATGCGTCAGCAAAGGAATAAAAAGAAATAATATTTCACACCTTTTATAGAATAAACAACAAAGCCGCTTCTGAAAAGCGGCTTTGCTGTTTATTTTCGCTAAAAAAAGAAAAGGAAAACCCTTTTATTGGCAGGTTTGTTTTAAATTTGTTCCTTAATTGTCGACCATGAATATGTATTTCGGTTTTATTTTACTTTTCGGAATCAGTGGCGGTGAAATATTTATTATTTTGCTGCTGATTCTGCTATTGTTTGGCCCCAAAAAAATACCAGAAATTGCCCGCACCCTGGGAAAGGGGATCAATGAGATCAAAAAAGTGCAAAGAGATATCAATGCCGAAATTCACAGGTACTCTGAGGAAATAGAAAATCCTGCTAAGGAGATGAAGGAGGATATCGAAGGTTTCAGCAAAGGACTTAGCGACATAGAGAATGTATCTCCTGAAAACCCACCCGCCAACATTGACTCTGAACAATCCGGAGAGATAGATGAGAGCGGGCCTGCTGTTACTGATACTGATGAATTGCCTTATCCCTATAACCAGGCTGAAAAAAACCGGGATAGTAGTGTTGATGAACAGGAAAAAAACGATTCTGCACCACAGGATCAAAAAAAAGCAGATTAAGCTACTTTGCTATCATACATCACAATTTTGTTTCATATCGTTCGTTTAAGGTTTAAAATCTATTTCCGGCCCAAATGGATGGCCCAATCAATGAAATTGTTTACTGATTAATATCTCCTGAAAACCCTATGAAGAAATTCTTCATCCTTATTTTTCCAGCCATTTTGTTTTTATTTCCTCAGGAAATACAGTCTCAAAGCCGCAGGGTTGAGCGTGCCGATAATGCTTATGAACTGAGGCAGTATAGTGATGCATTGAAATATTATCAGCGGGCATACAATCGTGTTCGAAGGAAAGACAGGCAGGAGGCTATCCGGATTTTATATCAGCAAGCCATGTGCTACAGGTACCTGAATGAACCCCGACGCGCCGAAACCTTTTTCAGGCGGGCTATCAGAGGCAGGTATCCCGATCCGGTGGCTCACTTTTATTTTGGAGAAGCCTTGATGCAAAATGAGAAATATGAAGATGCACTGGAAGCTTTTACAACCTATAAAGAGAAAGTGCCCGATGACTGGCGTGGGCAGTGGGGGATCGATGCCATTGAAGCATCCCGGTATTTGCTGGAAAATCCCGGTTTATACGACGTGGAGCTTAAAAGAGATTTTAACTCAAGACAAAATGATTTTGCTCCAGCTTTTGGTGATAACCGAAACAGTATCCTGATTTTTACCTCGTCACGGGATGGTGCCATAGGTTCAAAAACAGACCCATGGACGGGAGAGAACTTTACCTCATTATTTGTATCCTATCTTGACAGGAGAGGAGACTGGAGCCGTCCTGTACTGCTTGATGAAGGGCCAATTAATACCGAGTTTAATGAAGGCGCACCTTCGGTAAACGCTACCGGCACCCAATTGTATTTTACCCGTTGCCAGGCTTTGCCCGATGCTGATATCGGTTGCAGGATATATAAGTCCACTCGAAGTGGTGCCAACTGGGGCGAACCCAGGGAGGTGAAACTTGTGTCCGACAGTACTGTATCAATTGGACATCCGGCCATCAGTCATGATGATATGCGGTTGTATTTTGTATCGGAGATGCCCGGAGGAAAAGGGGGAAAAGACATTTGGTATGCTGAGCGCGATGCCCGGGACGGAGATTTTGGAAAACCCAAAAACCTGGGGCCTGTCATTAACACCCCCGGTGACGAAATGTTCCCATATGTCAGAGAGGATGGAACCCTTTACTTCTCTTCCAACGGACATCCTGGATTGGGGGGGCTTGACATCTTTTTCACCCAGCAAGATGGTGATTCGTGGACCCAACCCGAAAATATAGGTACCCCTGTTAACAGCCCGGGCGATGATTTTGGGATTACCTTCAGAACCGGAGCAAATTCCGGATACTTCTCATCAAGCCGCAATGAAAGAGGAGCACGAGGCGATGCCATCTATTCATTTTATCTTGCTCCTGTTGAGTTTACCCTGCAGGGAACCGTACGCGATGATAGTACCAAAGTAGCCATTCCCGGGGTGCAAATACAACTTGTTGGGTCTGATGGATCTTTTGTTCAGGCTGAAACAACCGATAAGGGGGAATATAAATTTGATAATACCCAGGTAAAAGCAAATACGAGCTACGAAATCCTTGCCAGTAAAAACAGGTATTTCAATGCCAGGGGCCAGGAGACCACCAGAGGAATTGAGAGAAGCAGGGATTTTGTGTTTGATTTCTACCTGGAACCCATTCCCTATACACCCATTGAATTGCCCGAAATTCTCTATGAGTTTGCCCGATGGGAGTTATTGCCCCAATACCAGGATTCACTCAACGGGTTGATCACTACCTTGCAGGAAAACCCTGAACTGGTGATTGAATTGGGTTCGCATACCGATAGCAGGGGCTCGCACGAGGTAAATGATACATTGTCGCAGCGCCGCGCTCAAACCGTGGTAGATTATTTAATAGAGCGAGGAATTGAAAGAGAAAGACTTCTCCCAAGGGGTTACGGAAAAAGAGTACCCAGGGTCATTGAAAATACCATTGTAAGAGAAGGATTTACTTTTGAAGCAGGAACTAAACTAACAGAAGCCTGGATCAATTCACTGCCCACTGAGGCTCATCGTGATGTTGCGCATCAGCTCAACCGGCGAACAGAGTTCAGGGTTATCTCTGATGATGATGAGCCTTAAGCATGCCTGGATTGATGCAGTGCGTGAGTGAAAATTTAATCATCCCATGAAATGGATGGTTTCCACTTTTAAGGATAGAATCCATTTTGGTTATAATACAATCCCATGAACGACAGTAGCAAGTACGCAAGACGTGGAGTATCCGCCTCGAAGGAAGATGTTCATAATGCAATTAAGAATATGGACAAAGGGTTGTTTCCCAGGGCCTTTTGCAAGGTTGTACCAGATCATTTGGGTGGTGATGTTGACTGGTGTAACATTATGCACGCCGATGGGGCAGGTACCAAATCTTCACTCGCTTATATTTACTGGCGCGAAACAGGTGATATTTCCGTTTGGAAAGGGATAGCCCAGGATGCTGTAGTTATGAATCTGGACGATTTGCTGTGTGCAGGTGTGACAGAAAATATTATTCTTTCTTCCACTATTGGCAGAAACAAACGATTGATACCAGGTGAAGTCATTAAGGCGATCATCGAAGGTACGGAAGAGTTCCTTGAATCCATGCGTGAGCATGGTGTTGGTATTTGGTCAACCGGAGGTGAAACGGCAGATGTGGGTGATTTGGTGCGCACGGTTATTGTCGATTCAACGGTTACTGCCAGGTTGCGCCGAAATGAGGTAATTACCAATGAGAGAATAGGAGAGGGGGACGTGATTGTCGGGCTCTCTTCTTACGGAAAAGCAACCTACGAGGATGTATACAATGGAGGCATGGGCAGCAACGGACTCACCTCTGCACGTCACGATGTTTTTGCCCGCAAATATGCCGCCCTCTATCCTGAAAGCTATGATTTGGCAATGCCGGAGGATGTGATTTATATAGGATCAAAAAAACTTACCGATTTTGTGGAAGGTGCTTTCGGGCTGGATGCCGGGAAACTTGTCCTTTCGCCTACACGCACTTATGCTCCTGTAATGAAGGAAGTTTTGGCCCGATACAGGCCCATTATTCATGGATTGATTCATAACAGCGGCGGAGCCCAAACCAAAGTGCTGAACTTTGTTGATGACTTGCATGTAGTTAAAAATAACCTTTTCCCCATCCCACCCTTGTTTCAGATGATACAAAAAGAATCCCGTACTTCATGGCAGGAAATGTATAAAGTGTTTAACATGGGACATCGAATGGAAATTTATCTGAAGGAGCAATACGCTGAAGATATTATACAAATCAGTAAATCCTTTGGTATAGAGGCTCAAATTATTGGCTACTGCCATAAATACTCCGGTAAAAAATTAACGGTCGAATCTGGCGAAGGGATTTTCAAATACCAATTGTAATACCACTGTTTTTTAGTAATTTTGCAGCCTGGATATATCCAGCCGGCCGCATGAGTATTTTGCTGTATAATAGTGAAAACTGTCCTGAGCAAATCCTCCTGTAATGGTTTTAGAGGCTCATATTCCAGTGTTTTAAATAAATCATTTTCTGATAAGACACCGTTTTGAAATCATATTGAAAGATTCTTTGCCGGTGATTAACCCGTATTAAGCAAAATTGTATGTTATTAGATAAACTAGAAGCTATCAACAGCAGGTTTAAAGAAGTTGCGCAGCAAATCACTGACCCTGATGTAATCAGTGATATGAAACGCTATATACAGCTCAACAAAGAATACAAAGACCTTGAGGAAGTTGTGGAAGTGTACCATGAGTACAAGAATGTGATGGAAAACATTAAGTCGTCCAAAGAGATGCTGGCCAATGAAAAGGATGAAGAGTTCCGGGAAATGGCAAAACTGGAACTTGAAGATCTGACAGAAAGGCAATCCGATCTTGAGGAGCAGGTGAAACTTCTTTTGGTTCCTTCCGATCCCCAGGATGGCAAAAATGCCATTGTGGAGATCCGTGCCGGAACCGGGGGGGATGAAGCAGCTATTTTCGCGGGAGATTTGTTTCGTATGTACCTTAAGTATTGTGAAAAGAAGGGCTGGAAAACGGAGATTGTTGATATGAATGAAGGAACATCCGGGGGGTATAAAGAGGTAGTATTGAATGTTTCGGGCAATAAAGTTTATGGCACCATGAAATATGAATCTGGTGTGCATCGTGTGCAAAGGGTACCCCAGACCGAAACCCAGGGCAGGGTGCATACCTCCGCTGCTACGGTTGCTGTATTGCCCGAAGCTGATGAGTTTGATATAGACCTGAAGCCCAGCGATATTCGTAAAGATACCTATTGCTCTTCCGGTCCGGGAGGTCAGTCGGTAAATACCACCTATTCAGCCGTGCGCCTGACCCACATCCCCAGCGGGCTGGTAGTTACCTGCCAGGATCAGAAATCGCAGCTCAAAAACCTTGACAAAGCCATGGGAGTGCTTCGCACAAGGCTCTTTGACATGGAATATAAAAAATACCTGGATGAGATAGCTTCCAAACGGAAAACAATGGTTTCTACCGGCGACAGATCTGCAAAAATACGAACCTATAATTATCCCCAGGGTAGGGTTACTGATCACCGCATCAGTCTTACACTATATAATTTGTCAGCCATTATGGACGGAGAAATAGAAGAGATTATCGATGCGTTGAAAATGGCCGAGAATGCCGAGAAAATGAAAGAAGGTGTCGCCTGATAATTGCGTTTTATGAACCAATCTGAACTTGTACAATTAATCAAATCCAGAAAATCATTTCTGTGTGTGGGTTTGGATAGTGATATCGCCAAAATTCCATCCAGTATGATGCAGCTGGAGGATCCTGTGTTTGAATTCAATAAGAGAATTATTGATGCCACCCTCCCTTACACTATAGCCTATAAGCCCAATCTTGCGTTTTATGAAGCTTTGGGGAGCAAAGGAATGGCAAGTCTTGAAAAAACCATGGAGTATATTCAGGGGCTGTCAGATTCCGTATTTACCATAGCAGATGCCAAAAGGGGAGATATAGGTAATACAGCGGCTATGTATGCAAAAGCCTTTTTCGAAAGGATGAATTTTGATGCAGTTACTGTAAGTCCTTATATGGGAATGGATTCGCTGGAGCCTTTTCTCAGCTATAAGGATAAATGGACCATAGTGTTGGCATTAACCTCAAATTCAGGCTCCGGAGATTTTCAAAAATTACATACCTCAACGGAATACCCTGACCAAACAACCTCCGAAAGCAAAAAGCTTTATGAAGCGGTGATGGAAAAATCCATTCAGGCTGCCGGCCATCAGGGCCAGCTCATGTTTGTAGTGGGTGCTACCCATGGAGAGATGATACGCAATATAAGGGCTGTGGCGCCCGATAATTTCCTGCTGGTGCCCGGAGTAGGGGCTCAGGGAGGAAGTCTTTCCTCCGTTGCTGTAAATGGGTTGAATGGGCATTGCGGATTGCTGGTGAATGCTTCGCGCAGCATCATTTTTGCTTCCTCCGGGGACGATTTTGAAAAAGCTGCAGCTGCTGAAGCTTCCATGATGCAAGAAGAGATGGAGCAGCTGCTCAGGGATAAAAAAATTATAGAATAAGGAGTCATATACATTTCAATTTCTACAATAAAAAAAGGCTACCTGAATAGGGCAGCCTTTTTTTATTTTCGTATTGTATTGAAACAGATTAGTCAAGTATGGTGACCCAGTTATGCGGATCCGGTTCGATACCGTATTGAATATCCTGCAATTTTCTGTAGAGCTTTTCAGACACCGGGCCTGCTTTACCATCTTTACAGAATTCATATACTTTGCCGCTTTCACGTTCCACAATTTTTCCAATGGGCGAAATGATGGCAGCTGTACCACAGGCACCCACTTCATCAAAACCTGACAGTTCTTCCACAGCTACGGGTCTGCGTTCAATTTCCATTCCCATGTCTTCGGCCAGTTGCATCAGGCTCTTGTTGGTAATAGAAGGCAATATGGATTCAGATTTGGGAGTGATATATTTATTTCCCTGAATGGCAAAAAAGTTGGCCGGGCCTGCCTCGTCAATGTATTTCTTTTCTTTGGCTTCCAGAAACAATACGGCCGCAAATCCTTCTGCTTTGGCTCTTTCAGTAGCTCTCAGACTCCCTGCATAGTTACCACCTACCTTTATATGGCCTGTACCCAGGGGAGCGGCTCTGTCAATGTCTCTTACAATTTGCACGGTAACAGGATTAAAACCTTCTTTGAAGTACGGACCTACAGGGCCTACAAACACCAGGAAAAGGTATTCTTTTGCAGGATTAACTCCAACCTGCACACCTGTACCAATAAGCAAGGGGCGGATGTAAAGAGCAGCACCGTGCCCATAGGGGGGGACATATTTTTCATTGAGTTTAACAGCTTTCACTACCATTTGATGAAATATATCATCTGGCACTTCAGCCATCAGAATTCCCTGTGAAGAAGTGCGCATGCGGGCAGCATTATCCTTCCAGCGAAACAACCTTATCTTGTTGTCCTTGCCACGATAGGCCTTCATTCCTTCAAAAGCTTCTTGTCCGTAATGCAGGCAGGTAGCAGCCATATGAATATTTACATGCTCAGAAGAGGATACTTCCATCTCTCCCCACTTACCGTCACGGTAATAACAGCGAACATTGTAGTCTGTTTTAAAGTACCCGAAAGGTAGCTTTTCCCATTGTATATCTTGCATAACTATTCTTTTTTAGTAGATGTTATAATTTGTAAGGATGAAGTGCTAAATTATAACAAACTTTTTAATTAAAAAGAAAAAAGGCCTATAATTTGAAACTTTTTCTCAAGTTTTAAGAACAGGTTAATAGCGTGATCAGCTACACATGCAGAGTACTGTTATTTGGGTGAGTCAACGAGATTGTGGATAATGTCGAGAAGCTTGGTTTCGTTGATGGGTTTGGAAACATAATCATCCATACCGGCACTGAGAAATCTTTCACGATCACCCGGGATGGCATATCCGGTTATGGCTATGATAGGAATAGGGGCTACTTCTTGTTTTTCCAGCTCTAATTCCCGTATCCTTTTCGTAGTTTCAAAGCCATCCATTTTGGGCATCTGACCATCCATAAGGATAAGATCATAGCTTGATTTACTGAATTTATCCAGAGCAATAAGTCCATTGGATGCCGTGTCAACGACCCATCCCTGAGCTTTCAGAAAGCCTGCCAGATACAACTGGTTTATGGCATCATCCTCAGCGATGAGTATTTTTAGTTTTTTGTTGCTCACGTTTCCACCGGATTTCAGATTGTTAGTTGTATTTAAAGTGCTATGCATTGTTTCAAAACTTTTTGAAACGATAAGTGGTATTTCAAAAGAAACACGGCTTCCTTTGCCAAGTTCACTTTCAAACTCCACCTTACCATTCATCATTTCAACCAGACTCTTCACAATACTCAGTCCCAGTCCTGTTCCCTGGTACTCTTTTCTTGCAGAAATATCAAGTTGCCTGAATGTTTCGAACATTTTAGGAATATCCTCCTTTTTGACACCTATTCCCGTGTCAATAACCTGGAATTGTATATTGGCAGTATCAGATTTTAGATTTTTACAACTAATAAGTACTTCCACCTTACCTTCATTGGTAAATTTTACTGCATTGCTGATGAGGTTGTTGAGAATTTGAATGATTTTCTTCTCATCGCCATACAAATGCTCTGGTGTGTCAGGTGTAATGGAGAAAGAGATTGAAAGATCTTTAGATTCTACCTGCGGGGTATACATTTCAAGGGTTTGCCTTGCTACTTCTCTCAAGCTGAAACTTGCAAAAACGAGGTCGACTTTTTTGGCTTCAATTTTTGAGAAATCAAGGATGTCGTTCAGGATGCTTAACAGGTTGGTAGAAGAAACGGAAATAGAGTTAAGATATTGTTTCTGGTCCTGGCTGAGCGGTGTTTTGGAAAGTGTGCTGGTCATTCCGATGATAGCATTAAGGGGGTTTCTGATTTCATGGCTCATATTGGCCAGGAATTCAGATTTTGCTTTGTTGGCTCTTTCTGCTACTTCTTTGGCCTTCAGCAACTCTTCTTTATCTTTTCTTTCGGTGATATCGCGCGAAACGCAAACAATTTCCTGCACCAGGTTGGTGTTTTGGTTATAAATGACCTGGTTGTTGGTTTCAAACCAAATATAAGTTCCGTCTTTTTTTCTTATCCTGTAGCTTTCAATAAAAGAGTTGGTTCTGTTTTCCAGCAAAAGGATGTGATTTTTTCTTATGTTTTCAACATCATCCGAATGGATAAGTTGATAAGCAGAGCGGCCGGTAAGCTCATCAGGATAATATCCCAGGAGGTTGGTGCAGGCTGGCGAAACATAGAGATAGGTTCGGTCCCAGTTGTGCTTGGAAATCATATCGCTGGAGTTTTCCGCCAAAATCCTGTATCTTTCTTCGCTGTGTCGTATTACCTCTTCTGCCTGCTTACGTTCTGTAATATTTCGGATGGTACCGATTATTTTTTTGGGATTACCGTGTTGGTCATAAATATACTTACAGGTAAATGATGCAGGGAGTTTTTGTCCGTTTTCTTTTCTCAGAAATATTTCGTAATCGGAAATCACACCTTTATCCTTGAGCAAGCCCAACAGGCTGGATTCTTCTTTTTTGTCGCTGAATAACGACTGGTGCAGAATGTCTTCCTTTTTGAGTGACAGCATGTTTTCTACCGATGGTGAAATTTCCAGCACTTCACCTTTGAGAGAAATCTCAAAATAAACATCCTGGATATTTTCGAAAATGCTACGGTATTTTTCTTCACTTTTTTTCAGGGCTAACTGCGATTCATGCAGCTTATTTTCAATGTCGATATGATTAATTACCTGCTTTATGATGGTGGGCAGCAAATCAATAAAATTGCTGTCCTTTACCATATAGTCGTGTGCGCCCAGCTTCATCATTTCCACGGCTGTTTTTTCATCGCCATGGCCGGTAATGATAACAAAGGGAATGTCAATGTTGTCTTTGCGAAGAACTTTAATAACCTGCTCTCCGCTCATTTCATACAATTGGTAATCGAGCAACAGCAGGATATCAGAGCTGTTATTTTCCTTGAGCCATTCTATGGTCTCATTTCCCGTATAAAAACCCTTGGTCTGGTAATTGTTTTTTTGAAGTGTTTTTTGAATAAGTGTATTCAAAGCCACATCATCTTCTACAACTATTATGGTATAATGTTCTGTTATATCTTTACTGGAGAGGATTTGCATTATTATTTGATATTTTGTTTATCAATTATTAAAGATAGTAAATCTTGTGGGATGCAATCAGACAAATTTAGCACAAACAAATTGGTTTTACAAAAGTGATGCAGACAAAAACAGATTTTATGTAAAATAAAGCTAGTAATATCGAATATCCTGTTTAATGTTGAGGATTTTCATAAGAGCGCCATTGGGGCTTTTTCCTGATGCTTCAGCAGAAAACTCGGGTTTCAGCCTTTCAACAAAGTACATTTTAATAGGGTAATTTCTTTTGGTAATAATGTCACCACGTTCTGTACAAATGAAATAGTCTTTTACCAGTTCGAATGTCTTTTCAGAAATATTTACTTTTCCATCTTCACCCGCTTCAACGATTCTGGCAGCAATATTAACAGCATCACCCCATATATCATAAGCAAATTTATTTTTCCCAACCACTCCCGCTACTACTTCGCCAGTGTGTATCCCCAGGCGCAGACTGAAGCCGGGAGTATCGGTAATCTGCTCTTCTTTTTGTTTCCTGATGGTGTCCTGGATTTTTAATCCGGTTAGTACTGTAATAATGGCATTGTTCTCGTTAATTTCCGGTATTCCTCCGGCACACATATAACAGTCGCCAATGGTTTTGATTTTCTCCATTCCATGTTGTTCTATGATTTCATCAAACAGGTAGAAATAGCTGTCAAGTCGGGTTACCAGTTCAATGGGAGGGCTTATTTTTGCCAAATCAGAAAAACCGATAACATCGGCAAAAAGAATAGAAACACTGTTGTAGTGCCTGGGTTTTGAATATCCTTTTTCCAGCAATTCTTTGGCAATGGGCTTGGGCAATATACTCTGCAGTAGTTTGTCAGTTTTTGACTTTTCGTTTTCAAGGGCGAGTTTCTGCAGGTTGATCTTCTTATTTAGCATTTCCAGCTTTCGGGCATTGTCTTGCAATTCAATCCTGGATAGTTCAAGTTTTTTCTGGATTTCATTTTTTTCGTATGCCCGCTGGATTACATTTACTATTTGATTGATAAAGTGTTTCTCCTTTACCACATAATCAACAGCTCCCATCTTCATGAGTTCTACAGCCGTTTTCTCATCTCCGTAGGCAGTCATTATGACAAAAGGATACACCTGCTTCCTGCTTTTCAGCTCCCTGAGCAATTCAATGGCATTCATGTCTTCAAGAAGGAAGTCCAGTAGCATAAACGCTTCAGGAGTATTGTTTTCATCAAGGTGGTCTATATGTTCGAGCAACGCCTGTCCAGAGAAGAAACTTTGACAGTGAAAACCCGATTTCATTAAACTCCTGGCTATTACCTTATTGAGTTGAATGTCATCCTCAATTATCCATACGTTTACCCCGGAATTATTAACCATGAATTACTCAGATTGGATTTGGTATTTCTATTATTTCAAGGTAATAGCCAAGCCTTTTGACTATTTCTATAAATTTTTGATAATCAATAGGTTTTACTATATAGCTGTTGCAACCGAGTGTATGACAAATGTCAATCTCCCTTGGATTGTCGGTAGTGGTAATCATTATGACGGGAATTTTCTTTGTGGATGGTGTAGATTTAAGTTTTTCCAAAACTTCTATTCCATCTACCTTGGGCATTTTCAGATCGAGTAAAACTATGTAGCTCGTGACGTTGTTTTTCAGGTAATCCGAATTCTCACCCAGAAAGAATTCTAAAACCTCTTCACCATTAGAGAAGTGGAGGATTGGATTGACTACACCTGCCCTTTTCAAATTCCTTTTGATAAGGAGTGCGTGCCCTTCGTCGTCTTCGGCAATAATTATCGTAATGTTCTTCTTCATCTGAATATTAAATTTGAATCAATAGGAGACGATTTGAGAAAACTCACATGGTTGAAATAGTTGCTTAGTCTGAAATGTGTTTTTTTAAATGTTTAACGATTAGATTTTGGCCTCTGGCTTCGCCTGATCGGTTCTTAACATGTTTTTTCCCGGTTTTTGAAAACGAAAAAAAACTATCGTTTTGTTTTAACTGTTTGTTTTTGAGTTATTTATACTACTTCTCTATCCTTTATTAAAGGAGGTGAATATATTAATAATTTCTTAATTAAAATACAGTGATACCATGATTTGCAGGGTATTTTTATAATTATTCGGGTAAACAAAAACGGGGTCGATTCAAAAACCATCCCTGGATGCTTATAACTGTCGGTAAAACCGATTGCGTTTTCACAAGTTCAGTAACAGGAAAGGCTGTTGGAGACCGCTCCGCTTGAGTTGATTTATGCGCTGTGGAGAAAAAAAATCCCAGGGTAGCCTGCAAATGGGGAGATTTACGGTACCAGAAGCTATTTTTTTATTTTTTCGAAGAAACCCATAGCGCCAATTACCTGGTCTTTGAGGTTTTTTATAACCTCAATGTTATTGGCTTCAATGCTGACTTGCTTGTTTTCCATAACAATAATTAAACTCTTGCATTGCATGGAGTTCCTTTTCGTATCTAGCAGGAAGCATGGCAGGCGCTGACCTTTTGTCTCCTTTTCATGGGAAGCATAGCATTGTTTGCCAATTACATCTTTGGCTTTCAAACCGGAAATGATTTCAGCCTTGTTGTTCCAGGTTGTTATAATGCTTTTGTTGTCCAGGGTGAAAATACCTGTTTCAATAAGATTACTGAGAGAAGACACTTGTTTGGTCATCAAATCAGAGTTGATGTTAAGATTGGAATGACAATCAATAGACATTACCACTTCCGATACTTTCTCCTGGTTGTCAAAGGCGGGAGAAGCCGTTATAAAGAGTGCTTCTTTAGCCCTGTCCGCACTTGCAAAACTGAATTGCTGATTATACACGTTTTTGCCTGAGTTTACCACTTTTTGGATGATATTGTTTTTATCTTCTGGTGAATGAGCTGAAACAATTTCCAATTCTTCAAATGAGGTACCATTACTGATTTTTTCTTCGGTTATTTTAAAAAGTTGCGAAGCAAGTTTGTTGGCAAAGGTTATTTTTCCTTTGCTGTCGGTCATTATTTTGGCGTTGGGACTGTTTTGCAAAACCCTGATTAGCAATTCATGCTCTCGGTTAAGCTTTTCCTCATACTCACGCTTTTGGGTGATATCTATCAGGGTGCAAATTACTCCATCTACCTTTTTGTGTTCATCAAAAATGGGAGAGCCATTTATGCTTAGGGTTTTTAGGGTGCCATCAGGCCATTCTATATTATGTATTACATCAAATACCGGCCTGCCTGTATTGGTTACAATAAAGAAGGGTAGCTTTTCATCCGGAAAATCTTTCCCGTTTTCATCTGTAATCTTCCATTTGGGAGTGTTGTAGTTTCGCCGGGTGATTTCATCCTTGGTAAGACCCAGCACCTTTTCCGCCATGTGGTTGGCATAAGTGATTTTGCCGTTTTCATCAAGGATGGTACTGGCAACAGGGCTATTGTCGAGCACTGAAATGAGCAGATTGGATTTTCGCTGGATTTGCTCTTCAAATATTTTTCTTTCTGTAATGTCAAAAAAAGTTATCACCACTCCATCAATGGCGTTTTCAAGGGTACGGTAAGGAAGAATACGCATCAAAAACCAGTTGTTCTTTTTTCCTTGTACTTCCACTTCTTTAATAACCAGGGTTCTGAGCACATTTTCTATGTCCTCCAGGAAACTGTCATACAACGTGTTGTGTGATATGTGATGTATAGGTCTTCCTATGTCCATATCCAGGATATTGATTGCGGAAGTGACTGCCGGAGTAAATTTGCGAATGAGCAGATTTCTGTCAAGAAATACCGTACCGATATTGGTATTCTTCAGCAGGTTGTTGATATCATTGTTCAGTTGGGTGAGTATATCTATTTTGTTCTGGTATTCGCTGTTTACCGTGTACAACTCCTCGTTTACAGATTGCAGCTCCTCATTGGTTGATTGCAGCTCCTCATTGGAGGCAATCAACTCTTCATTGGTGGCTTGCAGCTCTTCGTTGGAGGTGCCCAACTCTTCAATGGTGGCCTGCAGATTTTCCCTGGTATATTTCAACTCAAGTTCCAGATCTTTTATTTGCTGGTTGGTATCGTATTCAATGCTTTGGCTATCGTTTTCACTGATAATGGTTTTGATGGTATGCTGTTCTTCAAATGCTATGAAAAGCAATTTGCGGGATTTAATCTTTTTTGCAATGGGTTTAACTTTGATGTTCAGATGGATAATCTCACCTTTTTCGCGCAGTTTAAAGCCGTTGTAAATGATTTCTTTGTCCTCTTTAAACGCTTTATGTATAGCAATGGAAAGAGTTGTGCAGATTTCTTTCCTGATGAGGGAAAGGATGTCAAGGCTGACTTTTCCCGAGGGTAGTTTGATGTATTTGTTTACATCTTTGAGGATATGGACAATTTCAAAATTTTCGTCTATGATTAAAGAGGGAGGAAGGAACTCCTCAATAATACTGTTATAAATGTAGTCCGTGAGGTCTGAGGTCTCATGACTTTTTGCCGAAATAACGGGCATCATGGATGAGTTTCCGGGCCTTTGAACAGAAGGCAAAAGAAAGTCACCAATGTTGTCATTGTTGTAATTATCTTTGAAGGAGTATATTTTCCATTTGCTGTTGATGGTATTGAAGTTTTTTGAAAGATCTCCAAGTGATTCACTGGAACCCAGAAACAAATATCCCTTCTTGTGGAGTGAGAAATGGAAAAGAGATAATACCTTTTTTTGCATCTGTGGCTTCAGATAAATCAACATGTTGCGGCAACTGATAAGGTCTATCTTGGAGAAAGGAGGGTCTTTGATGATATTATGGGTGGCAAAGATTACCATTTTACGGATGTTTTCCTTTATCTGATACCCTTTTTCTTTTTTGATAAAAAACTTTTTTAACCTCTCCATACTTACATCTGCCACAATACTTTCCGGATATAAGCCCATGCTGCCATACTCAATGGATTCTTTATCCAAATCGGTGGCAAAGATTTTTATATCATGGTTATTATCATTTTCCCCGATGTGTTCTTTCAAAAGCATGGCCAGGCTGTAAACTTCTTCACCGGTACTGCAACCAACACTCCAGAACCTGATGGGGTCATCCTTGCTTTTATTTTTCAGAATCTGGGGAATTACCTGTTCTTTGATTATGTCGAAACTATCCGTGTCTCTGAAAAACCTGGTAACGCCAATCAGTAGTTCTTTGTAAAGAATATTGGCTTCTTTAACGGATTGTTCCAGGAAAGTGACATAATCGTCATAGCTGGAAATCTGGTTGATACTGATGCGTCTTTCAAGTCTTCTGATAATGGTATTGGGCTTGTAATAGGTAAAGTCAACCCCGGTTGTATTGCGGATAATTGACAGGATCTTGCCCAGGGTATTATCTTGCCCGGAAGTGTTTTCATTTTCCCGCGCTTTGGAAGTCAGGGGATGTTTAACGTATTTTAAAAGTTCTTCAGGCATCTTCTCTGCAGGAAGTATATAATCCACCATTCCTGTAGCTATAGCGCTTCTGGGCATGCCGTCAAACTTGGCGCTATTGTCATCCTGAGCCATTACCATCCCTCCAATTCCCTTGATAGCCCTGATGCCTAAGGTGCCATCACTGCCTGTTCCGGAAAGAATAATTCCCACAGATTTATCACCATAGTCTTCAGCCAAAGACCTGAAAAAAATATCTATAGGAAGATTTATTATGTGATTAAGGTTCTTATCGGTAAGAAAAAGGGTGCCATGAAAAATGGTCATGTTTTTCTTGGGCGGAATCAGGTAAATGCAATTGGGCATTATTTTCATGCCATCCTCTGCTCTTTGTACCTGCATCATTGTATGCTTTGACAACAGTTCAACCATCAGGCTTTTGTAATCGGGCGATAAGTGCTGAACTACTACAAAAGATAATCCACTGTCTGGTGGCATTTTTCTGAAAAACTGTTCCAAAGCTTCCAGTCCGCCGGCTGATGCTCCTACTCCCACACAGAAGCCATTGCGCTCTTCCGCAGGTGTATTGGTTGTATCCTGGGTTTTTTCTTCGGCGATGTTGCTGTTTGCAGGGTTGTCTCTTTCTTCCTGGTTCATATTCTTTTGGCTGAATTATGCTTTAACCGCTTGTTGCGAATAGTTTAGCTGGTTTTGGTCTTATGAATGGAGTAGGATTGATGATACCTTTGAGTTTCGTTATATCACTTTTAAACAGCGCATATGCAGAAAAGTTTTGACTAAAACCCTTATAAAAGTAATAAAAATGCCAATTGTTTTGACAACTGTAAGCTTAATTTGGCAGACCAGGGGATAAAAAAAACGGGCCGTGAACGGCCCGTTTCAGAGAGAAAAAATGCGGTTCAGCGTTTATGATCTATCAGGAACGTGAGGTCTTCGATGGTCTTCTGCAAGGTTTCCATGCAGGTTTCACTTTTAACAAGGTAATTGTATATTCCAAGCTCCTGTAAACGCGCAATCAAATCAATATCTTTTTGTGCCGAAACTACTATAACCTCTGCACCGGGGTTATATTCTTTAATGGTATTGACCAATTCTTCTCCTGATATGTCAGGCAACATCATATCTGCAATGATGATGTCGGGATCTTCATTAAGATTGTCGAGCAAATCCTGACCTAAAGTAAAGTTGGTAATAACTATGTTCCTGATAGAACCTAAACAAAGCTTTAGCAACATTCCTTCGGTTTTATTGTCTTCAACAACAAATATTTTTTTCTGCCTGGTTTTTTCCATCTTATTTTGAATTATAAATTTTTATCAGTCAGCCAAAATACAATTTTAACTGCGTTGATAAGTCAGAGTTTCACTGAAATTCCAATAAATTATCAATAATAATACTACGTATTACAAAACTAATTCACACTGGAAACTACCCCGACAGCGCAACCCTCCTTACCGTCTTCGAAATAAAAACTGAAGGTATAAATTCCGCTCATACCAACAGGAAACATAATTGTGGGAAGATGTCTCTGCTGTTCGACCAGGTAGGAGGTAATGACCAGATCGTCGTTATGGTTGCGGATACTGATAATAACTTTACCAGGCAATTCCTCTGCACTACAAGCAAAGATTTTATAGGTTGTTCCGGCTGTAAGTGGCATTTTGAAACTTACCTGCGGAAGGGTTTCACCTCGACCCTGTTGGGGCAACTGTACAGGCCAGCTTTTGAGAAAACGGGCATTATCCAGTTTTCCGTGACAAACTTCCAGCAGGTTTCCACATTGGGAAAACCCTTTACTGCTAAGGAAGATGAAAAAAAGTAAACTAAAAAGGACTAAATACTTTTTCATGTGTTCAGAGTTTTTATTTAATATTTCAAATGGAACCTCATCCTGATCATTCTTCTGTTGTGTAAAGAAATGAACTGCAGAGGTTTCATATTTTTTGTTTTGAATTTTGGCGGATACTGACTACATTCAGGGGCTACAAAGATAAACTTACTGAAGTACCTCAGCTAATAATTTTATTTCTGATTTCGGCTACTACAGCAGCAATAGACTCAATCACTTCGTCGCTAATATTCACTTCGCTGCGCGAATTGTCTACCAGTACAACCATTCCATCAACTTCTTCTATGGTGGGTTCTCTGTAAATATAGGAAATGGTAACCTTGTCAAACTCTCTTTTGAGTTTCATCAGGTCATCAATGAGCTCAGCAAAATTGGGATCTTGTCGGTATGTATTCAAAAGCAGGATAATATTATCGAGTACTTTTTTCTGCTCACCAATTCTTATGTTAATAGTTTCACGATTGGGTGGTACGGTTTGCACGTGAGTGGCAATATATAAGCTCTCGATCCAGGTTCCGTAAGAAGTCAATACGGAAAGATTTCCCCGGCCCTGGCTGATGAGGTAACGGCTCATATTGTCAAAACCGGTATTGGTAATGAAAAGTACTGAATCAATATTGCGGCTGCTTTCCGAAAGTCTGTTGAGGGTTTCGTAATCAAAAAACTGCTCAACTCTTAAATCGGCAGCCAAATCTCTTACATTGCTCAGGTATCGGAGTGTTGCAATGGTACGATCATAGATATTCATGTATACCAGGTCCGTACCGTAAACCCCCAGGTTGAGCGCTCTTTTGAAGTTTGTGTTGTAATTATTAATATTGTTGGCAGGGTTGAGGAGCTCCTGTGAGTATACCACACCTGATCTTTGCAGAAGTGCTGACATTTCAACAGGGTTGGGTACGGATGAAATCATTTCGCCAATCACCTGGTCATCGAGCCTTACGGCTGATACTATCAGGGAGTCACTCAACAGGTCTGTTGCTTCTTCTCTTGCTCCTTGCTGGCATCCTGATGTGAGTATAATCGCAACCAGGGACAACAGTAACGGAAATAGTTTTAGTTTTTTCATGTTAATGAATATTGATTTTACAAATGGGTGTTTAATTGTTAGGTTCATTTTTAGTTGTACCCGGGCTCGTTTTCTTTCTGCGAAAACGAAATTTCAATGGTATTTTGCCGATTCTGCTTCCCAGGTTTTCAAAGGAAACAAGCAACTTACCCAGGGCATTAAAATAGAGAGCGATATAGGCAAAAACAGTGAACATCCATATAACCCCAACATTGAAGTAGAAAGTGGGAACCAGGGTGCCGAAAAAGTTTTTATTGGGTGACAGGAAATGACTTCTGAAACTCAGTGTTCTTCTGTCTTGCGGGTCCAGGTATACGGGGTCAATTTTTTGTACCAGACGGTTGCCAAGCCTTACCAGGGGTAGGGGAGCCATTGTGTTTCTGGCAAACCTTGAGAGGTAGGTGTTGAAATTGTCATCGTAGAACGCCTGATATTGCTCACGTTTTTCGGGAGTGCTCACCATTTGGCTTATTCGCTGGTCGAGGGTTTCATTGAGGTTGTTAAAATTCAACCGGTAAAACTCCTGCAATTTATCCAGGTACCTGAGGATATCACCGGCCAGTGCCATGTCAAACTCCTCCGGATTGATTTGGTTTACCTTTTCGAAAATCACATTGTGTCTTCTGGCCAGGGGTGAATTGTTTTCCTTTGCTATTTCATTGTATATGAGTTCGATATTATCAGCAGTAATGGGATCCTCGTTGTTGGCCAATACCCTTGAACGGTAATTCTCAACAAACCCTCTGATTTCGGGAATGTAGTAGACATTTTTATAATTAAAAACGCTTTCCATTTTGCGCAAATCATAAAATTGCCGTTCGTATCGGTTGTTTACATATTGATTGACCACCAGGGCTTCAAATGCCCATCTCGAAGGCATAACTTCGGCAATAAACGGAACTTTTTCGCGCCCTCCCCCAATATTGCGGTTTATCTTATCGAAGCTGAACATGGCTCCGGTGAGTACCATCTGGGGTATGATTAAGAAGGGGATGAGTATATAAATGGTAACTGCTGAGTTGAAGGCAGATGAAATGTTGAGCCCCAGGACATTGGCAAGAGTAGAGAGAGAAAAGAACATGAGCCAGTATTGAAAATACATCCCATTTATCCCCAGAATGGAATTTCCAACCAATACAAAAAGGGCTGCCTGAATGGCTGAAATAATAAACAGAATGCTGAGTTTGGAGAAAAGATAACTGCTCCTGCTCAGGTTAAGGAAGCTTTCACGCTTGAGTATTTTCCTGTCTTTGTATATCTCCTCGGCACTTACTATCAAACCCACAAACAGTGCTACAATTGTGCACATAAACAAATAGGGCATTATATTTTCATTGTCGCGAAAAACATAAATGCTGGAGGTGGGGTCGTCGATATACCTGATGATATATGCAAGCAAAAAAGCAAGTATGGGTGCTTCCAGTAAATTGAGCACCATGTATTGCGTGTTGGCCAGTTTGCTGTAAAGGTCTCTTGAAAAGAATATCTTTAACTGGTTGAACCAGTTAGGTTTTTTAAATGCTTCGGGCAACGGATCAAATTCCTGCTGTTCCTGAAGTGATTTTTTGTTTGCCTTGTAATAATCAGACCATTCAACGGGAGAAACCTTTCGGTTTCCGGTGCTACGGCCGTATTCATCCACAATAAGGGATTCAATAATATTGAAAATGGTTTCCGGGTTTACGTTACCGCAACGTGGACATTCGCCAATATCGCTATTGATCTGGTTGTCAATTTTCTTGAAGTATATGACCGCCTCCACAGGGTTACCATAGTATATCTGGTGGCCACCTTCATCAAGGATGATGACGTTGTCAAACATCTTGTAAATTTCGGATGATGGCTGGTGAATAACCACAAATATGAGCTTACCTCTAACGGCAAGTTCGCGCAGCAACTCCATTACATTTTCCGAATCCCGCGATGAAAGTCCTGAGGTGGGCTCATCCACAAAGAGTACTGCAGGTTCACGGATAAGTTCCAGGCCGATATTGAGTCTTTTGCGCTGTCCACCACTGATTTTTTTATCCAGGGGGCTGCCAACTTTCAGGTCTTTTCTCTGAAATAGTCCCAGGCTAAGCAGTACTTTGTTTACTTTTTCCTCTATTTGCTGCTCAGATAAATCTTTGTATACCAGCTTGGTGCTGAAATAAAGGTTTTCGTATACAGTGAGTTCCTCAATGAGTAAATCATCCTGGGGAATATATCCGATAATGCCTTTGACAAGTTCGGTTTCTTCATGAAGATTAACCCCGTTAATATGCACGTAGCCCATGCTTGGGTTGTCTATTCCCGACAGTACATTGAGCAAAGTTGTTTTTCCGGCACCACTGCCACCCATAATGGCAACCATCTTACCGGATTGTTCTTCTATTTTGACATCTCTTAAACCCACATGTCCGTTAGGGAAAGTGAGTCCAATCTCTTCAGCTTTGAAACTTACATGTATTGCTGATGCGTCTGAAAGGAACTTGGCAGCAATATCTGTGTAGAATATAGGTTTGCCCTTGGGTTGCTTTAGTACACTGCCATTGGCAAACAGGTATATTCGCTGTTTGTTGATGGGCAGTCCGTTGAGCAACAACTCACTATCTCCGGTATATCGCAGAAAGTATAAATCAACGCTTTTCACCCTTAGGATGATTATACTTCCATTTAACTGGGGCGATTGAATGAAATGTGAGTTTTGGTTAGGTAATTTTTCAGCATGAATAAACAGGATATCTACGAAATCGTGTTTCTCAGGTTGGTTTTCAATTACAAAGGAAGAGATGGCATTGTATTCTTCTTTTGAAACATTAAAAACCTCAGCGGCGGTATCAATGATAGCCATGCGCTGCGGAGTGAAGTTTTTGTCGGAATTGACCAACTCAAACAACCTTACCAGAACAACAATTTTCTGTTTCTGGGTGAGGGTTTTGTTGATTTTCTTTGCAATTCCAAGTGTTTTAACGGAGTCTTTGACTGAAGTCAGCCGGGGCTTTTTTTCCTTTTCCGGATCATCATCATCCTTTATTTTGGGTTTTGCCGCTTCACTGTAACTATCAAACAAAGCAAGATATTCTTTTACAGAACTTTCATTAAGCTGCTGCTTAAGAAAATTCTGAACGAACTCCCTTTCGTTAACCGACAATCCTACATCCTGCTTTGCAATAATTGCAAAGAGTTGCATTAAAGCCTTGAGAATTTCTTCACTCATTTAGTGGTGTGTTTAGGCAGTATTAGTAACTGTGCATTTCGAAAGGAATGTCTACAATTTCTGAATATTCTTCTCCGGCTTCTTCCATATCTTCATCATCTTCCTGGAAATACCATTGAACTACCACTTCATGGCCACTATTGAGGATATCTTCAAATTTTAAAAGGATATCAAGCAATAATTTGGAAGAAGCAGTATTAAAGTATTCCAGCCTGAAAATGACTTCCGTTTTGGGGTTTGGTGATTTGGAATACTCCTCAATCCATTGAATTACAGGTGCGTAAAAAGTAACTACATCTTCCGGCAGTGAGCGACCCGAAAATTCAAGAATGTTGCTTTCAGCATCCAGAATTACATTGGGTGTATCGTCCGTTCCTTTAATTTTTATTACTTCCATGATACTTATTTTTATTTTTTGGTGAAAATCTCTTATTATTTGCGTGAAATTTTGGTTCTTAAAAGAAAGAAGGAGTTGTTTTCATCAATATCAATGAAATTGTATTCAAGTTTTTCTCCTGTTTTTCTGGCGATATCTATAAGTCCGAGGCCGGCACCACCTTTTTCGGATAAAGAACCTTCGCGCATTTGTTTTTTAAATAGTTCTTTCAAACCATCTTTGTCCAGTTGATTGATTTTTTCCAGCAAAGCCCTCAACTCAATGACCTTTGCTTTTACTACAGAATTTCCTGTAAGAATCTGGTAGCCTTGGTTTTCATCTTCCAGTTGGCCGACAATAAAAATGCCATTGCCTGCGAAACCGCCAGAACTAGACGCAACCGTCTCATCGGCATGTTTGCTTAAGTTTTGCAAACACTCTACCATAACATGAAACACCTTTTTCTTCATTGAGGCATCTTCACTATAGCTATCCATCTTGTTTTCGGCAAGAGATGTAAAAGCTTTGGTAATCTGGTGGGTGATCTCTCCTTCATAAACAAGCGTAAATCTGTTGGCAAGCATCTCGTTATGAAATTCATAGACCATTTTCATGTAATCCACATTTTCCATTTTTTTATTTTTTCGATTTATAATTAAGTCGTACTATTTTTATATGCTAAAAATTAAAATCTGATGCCGATTAGCAGAACATCGTCAATGGGTACTTCATCTCCCAACCATTCCTGGTAATCATTTTTGAAAAGGTTGTACATTTGGTTCATCGGCAAATCCTTGTTTACAATGATATGATTTTTGATCCTCTTGGGGAAATATTTTCTCCCTTCAGGTCCGCCAAATTGATCCGGCAGCCCATCAGAAAAGAAGTATATACAGTCGTTCTTTTGTAATTTGAATACATGGTTCTCGAAGTTGGGCTCGGGCTTGCCTTCTTTGGGTATTCCTCCTATAGCTGAACGTGTTCCCTTTGTTTCAATGAGTTCTCCGTCTCTTACCAGGTACAATGGTCTGTGGGCTCCTGAGAACTGTAATTCCATTTCTTTATAATTGACCCTGCAAAGAGCAACATCCATACCATCTCTTGCACTGGCTCCTTCTTTATCCTGTCGCAGGGTTTGCTGAACACCTTTGTGCAGTTGCGTCAATATCTCTCCGGGGGTAAAGACAGCAGGTTGACTGAGTATCTGATTCATAATAAAATACCCAATCAGCGAAAGCATTGCTCCGGGCACACCATGACCCGTACAGTCTATAGCTGCGATGTAAATGTCATCATCTTTCTCATACATCCAAGGAAAGTCGCCACTTACAATATCACGGGGAAGGTAGAACATGAAGGAATCGGGAAAACTCTGCTTTATAAGCTTCTGGCTTGGCAGAATAGCGTTTTGCAGCCTGAATGCATAGTTGATACTGTCGGTTATTTTTGCATTCTTTTCCTTGATTTCCTCTTCAATTTTCTTAAGCTCGGTGATATCGTGCAAGATAAAGAGAATGGTCTCCATCCGTCCTTCTTCATTGAATTCGGGTATGGCATTCAGGTTCATAATCCTTCTGTTCTCTTCTGTAAGGGAGAAGCCTATTTCTTTTTGTATCTTTTCTTTGGTCTTTTTTACCTCCTCAGTAATGTTGTCTATGGTGCCGACCATTTCATCGTTAAGTCCTACCTCACTGATGTGCTTCTTGTTAAATTCTTCGGCTTTTCCCCCCGTATACGACTCTATGGATGGGTTTGCATAAAAAACAATCCTGCTAAGGTCGATACGCAAAATAATATCAGGTGAATTGTCTGAAAGGGTTTGCATTTGTCCGCGCATGCGTTGTTCCTTTTCTGCCCTTTTCCTTTCAGTAATATCGCTGGTGTTGAGAATAAGACCATCGATGGCTGGGTCATTAAGCAGATTTCGCCCCGTTGTTTCCAGAAACATGATGGCGCCATGCTTGTTGAGATAAGTGTACTGGACTTTTTGAGATTCATTGGGGTCTTCCAGCAAGTCCTCAAACATTTTATTGATGATGGTTTGACCTTTTTTATTGATACGGTCAAAATCCTTTCCGCTAAACATATCCTCTTCATTGTATCCAAGGATGTTGTGTACCGAAGGGCTCACATATTTGAGCTTTTTCTCTGCATCATATATGGTAATAAGCTCAGAAGCATTCTCCAAAAGTGAGTATAAACGTTTCTGACTTTGGTTAACTTCTTCAACTTTTTCTTCAAGATGGGTGTTGGTTTTCTCAAGCTCTTCCTGGGTAAGGCGCATTTCTTCAGCATTCTGGCGAAGCTCTTCTTCATTTTCCTTCAACTCCTGGGTCATTTCCTGCGATTCGTGAAGCAGGCGTTCGGTCTTTTCTGTAATTTTCAGGTTGTAGAAAGTACGGGCAACAATCTCTGCAATTTCCTTCACAAAAGCGATTTCATGGGGCTTGAATTCTTTTACCGAAGCAAATTCAAAGGCTCCCTGAAGTTTCTCTTCCATGAAAAGTGGAACGATAAGCAGGCTGTCAGGCTTTTTCTCTCCCAGGATTCCGGAAGTAATACTGAGATAATATTCGGGAATTTCTGTTCTGTGAATGATGTCTTTCTCAATGGCCGCCTGTCCTACCAGGCCTTCTCCAATGCGGACCTCGTCCTTGAGGTATTTTTTGCGATTGAAAGCGTAGGAGGCAGAAATACGCAGCAGGTTCAATTCATCATCGTAAATGTAGAAAACCCCCTGTACTACATCTATATATTTTATGAGGGCTTCCAGCACCTCATAGCTCAATAGGTTTACATCGTTGTGCAGGCGAAGTATTTGTCCGATCTGGTCCTTGCCTCGCATTTCCCAGTTCTGAAGTGATTCTTTCTGGTTGTTTTCGTATAGTTTGTCCCTGAGATTCTGAAGGGTTTTTCCCAGTGTGTCTGAGTCATCTGAAATTTCAAAATCAATATCGTACCGGCCGTTACCAATTTCTTCGGCAAAGGTGGCAACTTTGGTTATGTTTTGTGTCTGGCTGTTGAGTACAAGATTGATTTTATCTGCTTCTTGCTGTTTCTTTTCCAGGAAAGAATATATAAAAAAGCCTGCTAATCCGAAAATCAGCGGTATAAAGTCAATAATAATCAAAACAGGGTTGGATGCATGAATCTGTTGAATGGATGAAAGCCCAAACCCCAGGTTAAGACGGCTAAGTTCCACAATCCAGGAGAAGAGTGGAAAAATAAAGCCAATCAGAACGGAAAACAGAACAACTTGCTTTTTGTCAAAAACCTTCATAAATGGGACAATTGGTTATATGCGTCAGCCGGTAAATACTAATACTATCAATGTTAAAAATCAGCGTCTTTTTCGAATCAGGGCAAAAATACATTTAAAAAGCATCAAAATCCCCTGTGTTTTACGCAAAAATGATCTTTTTTACACGTAGAAATCTCTTATTTTTCCACTCAATCCTTCAATAATTTCAATGTCGTGTTTATCAAAAGCTTTGAAGGAGGCAATTTCGAGTATGGCAAATGTATTGTTTTCCTCACCTGTCCATGGAATAATAAGCAGATGCGAGGGGGTGGCAGAGCCAAGGCCCGATTTTACGGTAATATAGCCCTGGGGCAGCTCATCAAGGTACAAAGGTTCTGCTGCTTTGGCTACCTGTCCTATCAAGCCTTCTCCAAGCTGAAACTCAAATACTTTTTCATCAGGGATGTAAAACGCATAGGTGGCCGACAATACCAGGCTGTCTGACTCTTCTGTCTTCTTACGAACAAAAATTTCAGCCTGAGTTATTTCATAAACTTCTGCAAGGCAACCCAGAATTTTTTCGGATATTGCTTTGGTTTCTTCGTTTGTTTTTCCCTTCAGCGCAGCTTCAATACTCTGGTTGAGTTTTTGTTTCTTCTGCTCAAATTCCCTTGTTATTTGCGCATCTCTTTCCTGCTGTATCTTTTCGGCATCTTCACTATCCTCTGTTTTGTCTGCAACAGAAGTTTCTGTCTCTGTTGTTGATTTCAGTTTTTTATTTTTCTGATATTCAGCTAATTCATAAATAATAAAACCAAGTACAATAAGAAAGGGAATAAAGACCACCAGTGCCTGAAAAACATATAGATTTTGCACCAGATTACCTGTTTGGTCCTGCAGGCCAGCTTCACGTGTCAGGGTATCGATTCTGCCTGTACTTAAAAAAATAAGCCTGGCCATAATGATAAGAAATACTTCAATGGCAATGTACAGGAATAATTTTATACGATTCATGTGATAATTGTTTGATTTTAAATTCATTGGTCTGTTTTATTTTATCTTTTACAGATAAACGATTATGCCAGTGTTAGTGGATTAAATCTTTTTCATTAGGCTTAACCACGTGTACTAATACGTATAAACCACAATAACGTTATGTTTTTAGAGTGAAAATTTACATTTGATTCAAAGATGATAAGAACCTGATGATTTCATCCACCTTCATAATATGATCTACCTGCCCGACTTTTTCAATTGCAGCGGTTGGCATTGTTGGCATCTGTGATTCTGAAGGATCCTGAACAATGGTCAACCCCCCGTATTCTTTTACTTTTTTAAGCCCTGCCGCTCCATCTTTGTTGGCACCGGAAAGGATAATGCCCACTGTTTTTTCTTTGTAGCAATAGGCTCCGGTAGCAAAAGTAAGGTCGATGGCGGGCCTTGAATGATTAACGGGTTCTTCAGTGGATAATGCAAATTTGCCTGCAAGCTCAATATACAAGTGGTAGTTGGCGGGTGCAAGATATATTTTACCGGGTTTAAGTCCTTCTTTGTCCAGAGGCTCAATTACCGGTAAAACTGATTTGATAGAAAGTGCTTCAACAAACCCATGTCTTACGTGCTTTAACCGATGCAATGCCAGTACAACCGGAATGTTGAAACCTGCCGGCAGCTTACTTAATATTTTGGTTACCAACTGAAAACTACCTGCTGAACCTCCTATGATTATCAATTTATACTTCATCTGTTTATAATTTGATTAAAGTGGTCAGATGCAGCTCGCCAAATACTATTCAACACAGGTAATGTGCGTGGGTGCGGAATTAAAATCATCCGCATGTGTGTCAATACTATTGTCATGGCTCGGTTCATCTGTTACAGTTTGTTTTTCCTGCATTTTCCTTCAAATTTTGCAGGCTGCGTTTTTGTTGCTTTGTGCAGGATTATTCATTTACACTTTTGCGGTATACCTTTTCACTTTCATTGATCACAATGTACTTCCTGAAATCTTTGCAGAATGTAATGTTTTCCTTGTTTCCTATGGCCAGATAGCCATTAATGGTTAGTTTTCCTGTAAAATCTTCCATCAGCCTTTCCTGGTGTTGGGCTGTATAATATATGAATACATTGCGGCATATAATAATATTTATGCCTTTAATGCTTTTATGGTCACCACCGGTAAATACTTCATAGTTTACATTTTGATACAAATCATCAGAAAATGCAAAACCATTGGCATGTTGTGAATAGTACTTTGAAAAATCAGCGGATTCATCTTCTCTGAATCGTTTGTAGTTGTTCTCTGATATTTCAAGAATATTATTGGTATATATTTTTTTTCTGCTTCCTTCAATAATCTCCTTGTTGATATCTGAAGCAATAATGACCGATTTATCATAAGCATTGGCCTCTTTGAGCGCAATGGCTGTGCTGACCACTTCTTCACCCGTAGAACACCCCGGGATCCAGATTTTTATTTTCATGTGGTTGTTTTTCAGAACTTTGCAAAGGTCGTCGCGAAAAGTTCTCCAAAACGCCGGGTCGCGTAAAAACTCGGTGCCATCAACCCGCATCTGTAGTTGAAACTGTGGAAAAAACCCGGGCTGGTTTTCCAAAGCGTCTATAAGTCCATCCAGGTTCTTGAAATCATTGTGAATTATAATGCCGGAGATTCTTCTTTTCAGGTATGTACTGGCATAAACACTTATGTCATAGTCGTACTGCGTCCTGATAACCTCGGTTAATTTGCGGATCCCTGATATGCCAATTTCTATCTCTTCCTTGTTCGCTCTGTTCATTGATGCGGTTTTTAAGTCATCGGCAACAAATATAGTAAAATATCTTTTGCATGTTTTACCGTAAAATCACTGCATTTTCTATTTATTTAACCCTTCTTTTTTGCAAGGGATTCTCATGCCGGCAGGCGTCATTTTCAAGCGTATAATCATGTTCTTATACCAAATCTAAATGGTATATTTGCAAACTGAATAGTGAATTTATTAAAATATTAACCCGTTTAAGAACTAAAATTATGACTATTATGCAGGCCTCTGTAGAAATAAGTATGTACCCCCTGGGTCGTGAATTCATACCGGATATTAAGGAGTTTATTGACAACCTGAAAAAGAATGATGAAATCATAGTGGAAGTAAACGGGATGAGCACCCAAATATTCGGACCTTTTCGCACCATTATGCAATTGCTTACCGATGAAATGGAAGCTTCTTTTCAAAAAAACGGCAAGAGTGTTTTTGTGATGAAAGTTATCAATGCATTTTTACAGCAAAAATAGGGTGGGTATCGACAAAATTAAAAAAGTTGCTGTTACCGGGCCCGAATCCACTGGGAAATCTGAACTTGCCAAAGGTTTGGCAACCTATTATAATGGAGGCTTTGTTCCGGAGTTTGCCCGTGATTATATTGATCAACTCGATAGAGATTACTCCCGGGAAGATATATTGATTATTGCCCAAAACCAGCTTAAACGCGAGGAAGAAGAGTTGAGCAAATCAACAGGTTACTTTTTTGCTGATACGGAACTTATCGTTACCAAAATCTGGAGCTTGCATAAATATGGAAGTTGTCATTCCTGGATAGAAGAAAAGATTCTCAGCAATGCCTACGATTTGTATCTTTTGTGCGATGTAGATTTGCCCTGGGAGTTTGACGAGCAAAGAGAACATCCCCATTTGAGAAGCTTCTTTTTTCAATGGTATCAAAAAGAGCTTGACAATTATGGGTTTCCATACCGGATAGTTAGCGGAAGAGGGAAGGACAGGTTGCAAAATGCTATTGATCTGGTGGATATTTATTTTGAACAAGGATGAAACCTCCATGATTAAGCTTTAAACACGCACACAAGCATGACTAGTTGTCAGCGAATAAAGGAAGTTTTGGATGTTCTCTCACTGAAAAACCGGGACAGGCTATCTGACCATTAAAAAACAAATTTATACAGATGGATAGAATCAAGCTTATTGGTCTGTATGTACAACTGCACTTTATTGTAGTACTACTTGGGTTTACGGCCATTCTGGGTGCATTGATTTCTATTGATGCCATATCCCTGGTTTGGTTCAGAATGTTTTTTGCTACCGCCGGGCTGTTTGTCTTTTTAAAGTTCAAAAAATTGTCTGCAAGGGTTAGCCGCAAACAGTTGCTCCATCTTTTCTTTATAGGAGTGCTGGTCGCTTTGCACTGGATCACATTTTTTCATGCCATTAAAGTTTCCAATGTATCGGTAACATTGGGCGTATTTGCTTCTATTACCCTGTTTACCAGTTTCCTTGAACCCATTATGCAGAAGCGGAGAATTTTCTGGTTCGAGGTACTTACCGGATTAGTTATTATCCTGGGCATTTATCTTATTTTTCAATATGAAATGCAGTATGTGGAAGGCATTCTCTTTTCTTTACTATCTGCGCTGCTAAATTCATTTTTTGTGGTACTTAACCGCAACATCAATATAAAACATCAATGGCATCCCGCGCTGGTTGCTTTTTATGAGATGGCGGGCGGTTTTATTGCCATCACCATTTTTTACCTGGCTACCCAACAGTTGAAACCAGAATTGCTATACATTGGCTGGACTGATTTTGGCTGGATACTCATTCTGAGTTTTGTTTGCACCTCTTATGCTTTTACAGCTATCGTAGAAATAATGAAAGAGCTTTCAGCTTATACTGTAGTACTTGCCATAAACCTTGAACCTGTTTATGGGATTTTTCTCGCCTTTCTCATTTTTGGGGAGGCCGAAACCATGTCGTCTGGTTTTTACGTGGGAACCTTAATCATTATGATTTCTGTATTTTCTTATCCCTACTTAAAGCGCAAGATTCTTCTTAACCGCAGATACTAATTTGGGATCTGCAAAGGCAACAAAACCCGGATTTACAAGATTCTCCTTATTGTATAGCATGGGTTCACCGTCCGGAATGGCTATTAATGCTCCGCCGGCGGCCAGCAGCAGGGCATGTCCGGCAGCTGTATCCCATTCATTGATAAAATCCTCACGAGCATAATACTGTGCGGTTCCTTCTGCCAGAAGGCAGAATTTAAGCGAACTTCCTTTACTGATGGTTACAATGTCAGATTGTGCTCCTGCAAGTTTGGAAATCAGCTTTTTTGTTTTCTCCGTTAAATGAGATCGGCTGATTGCAAATGCAGGGTTTTGCTCATCAACCCGGGTGCTTAAAGGCAGAGCAACCTCAAAGATATCCTTTAGCTCAAGCGAAGGAAGTCTTTTCAGCATAACGTCAAGAGAAGGAATTTGAAAGGCTCCTTTACCCATCCAGCCAAAATAGCCCTGGTTGATAGCCGGTGCTGTTACAATACCAAAAACAGGTTGCTGATCCTCAATGAGTGCTATATTAATGGTAAACTCTCCGTTTCTGTTGGTAAACTCCTTCGTTCCGTCAACCGGGTCAACCATCCAGACAAGCTTCTGATTTTTTCTTATCCGGAAATCTTCTTTGGGGCTTTCTTCACTGATGACCATAATCCCTGTTTTCTCCAGGGCTGAACAAATAATGTCGTTGGCTTGCCTATCGGCAAGAGTGATGGGGGAACCATCATTTTTAAATTCGGTATCAAAATCGCTTGCATATACATCCATTACAGCTCTTCCTGCATCCAATGCCGCCTTTATTGCTTGCAGGTATATTGATTCTCTGGTTGTCATATTTTTTCCTTCAAATGATTTGTAACAAAAGTTTGTGTAACAGGCAAAGATAAATCTTTCGGCTTTCATGGAGATACTTTGTCTGAGGACAAACTTTTTACTTCGAAAATTGTTATTGTTTCATATTTGTATGTAGACTCCAAATTATTGTAAATAGTAAACTAATCAAATCTTCAACAGATGCACAAAACCAAACAAAAATTTTCAGCAAGCATTTTAATAATCTTATCTTTTTTCATGCTAACAGGAGTTGTAATGGCAAAAAAACCAACATTGCACGATTTTGTCGTGAAGGATATTTATGGAGATGATTTTAACTTTGCCGACCTCAAAGGCAAAAAAGTTATGATTGTTAATACAGCCTCCAAATGCGGCCTTACGCCTCAGTATGAATCACTTGAGGCATTGTACAGAACCTATTCTGATAATAATTTTGTTATTGTGGGGTTTCCTGCCAATAATTTTATGAACCAGGAGCCAGGCACAAACGAGGATATTATTGCTTTTTGTGAAGAAAACTTCGGAGTAACCTTTCCAATGATGTCAAAAATATCCGTGAAAGGCAAGGACATTCATCCTTTGTATGAGTGGCTTACAAACAAAAAGAAAAATGGAGTATCTGACTCTGAAGTAACATGGAATTTTCAAAAATACCTCATAAACGAAGAGGGAGAACTGGTAGCCTATTATTCACCACGCCACGATCCTTTGTCTGAAGAAATCATCAACTGGATTACCGAGTAACAGGGTTTTGCCGCCTAATTGCTCTTTAAGGCCCGTTGTGCAATGCACTTCGGGCTTTTTCTTTGCCCATTTCTCACCTTGAATTAAAAACATTTTAACCTAGATTTAACAGAAAAACCCATAGAAATGGACTACTTTTGAAGGTTGTAATTTAGTGATCGTAAAGTAACATATGGCTGTTGTGGAAATTGAGCAAAAGTTTTTGAATATGGAGTTGGTATTTGTCCTTACTATTCATCCGGTATTGGGCTATTTGATTGAAGCATATGCTGTTGGGCGAACGCCCAAAAATCAATTTGAATATGGGTTTAAAAAGGTAATCAAAAAAACCTATTATGACTATTTCGATAATCCTTCCACTGAGCATATTCAGCTTATGGAATTGTTAAACAAAATCAGTGACGAGAACCTTCATAAGCGATTCAATCCCACCTGCCCAAAAGTCAATAAATATCTCGAAACATTGCAGCCCGATTATATTGCTAAGCATGTACGCACATTTATCGATAAAGTTCTCTACGAGGTTGCCGGTTATATGGCCGATAAAGCTATTCCTCTTTATTTTAAGGGCGAAGTAACTGATCGGATCAAGGAAACCCCGATTCCCATCAATAGTGAACCTGCTCAAACCTGTTTTCATTTTGATCGATTGCCCGATAAAACACTTTACAGGCTTGAGGTAGTTTACGACAATGCCGAACTCAATCTTTATCAAAAAGGAGCAGTATTGGTTTCCGAAAAACCCTGCATGTTGTTGCTGGGCAATAAATTGCTTCGCTTCGAGAAAGAATGGGAAGGGAAAAAGCTTCAACCCTTTTTTGAAAAAGAGTATATCGAAGTGCCCAAAAGTTCCGAAAGCCAGTTTTTCCAGAAGTTTGTACAAAAAAGCATATTGCACTACCCATTCAAAGCATCAGGTTTTGAAGTGTCCATAATTGACAAACAACCATTGCCAGTGCTTAGGATGGAGGAATACTGGGGTGGAGGAGTGGTTCTTGGGTTGTATTTCAGGTATGCTGATGGTGCGGTTTTCAGGCAGGATGACCCGATAAAGCATGTAGTTTCGTTTAAGAATAAAGCTGATGATTTTAGTTTTGAGAAAATTGTAAGAGATGAAGCTTATGAAAAGGAAATAGTATCTTTTCTGAAATCACTGCATCTTAAAAAGATAGATGGTCCGTTGTTTACTTTATCTGTTGAGGCTGATCCCTCTGATGAAAAGCCAGATAGTATTAACGTTGAAAAACAGCTTGTTGCCACCATCGATTGGTTTAACCAATTCCATGAGACTTTAAAAAAGAAAGGAATTCGTAGTGAAAAGAGTATTTTCAACAAACAATTTCACAGCGGAACCTATACTTTGTCTTTGGAGGCTGAGCAGAAGAATGATTGGTTTGATTTGCACGGAACGGTTAAATTTGGGGAGATTGAAGTTCCTTTTGTCAACCTCTCAGATCATATTCTGAATGGAAACCGTGAATATAAATTGCCTGATGGGAGTATAGCTCTGATTCCTGAAGAATGGATGAGCAAATACCAGGATATTTTCCTTTTTAGTCAGAAAAAGGGCAATAGTATAAGGGTGAAGAAGTTTCATTATTCTCTCCTGACTTCTGCTGTAGATTCAGGAATAAAACTTCCCGGTATTGATAACGAAAATAAGGTCAAAGAACATGCTGTTCCGGTTGAAGTAAATGCTACCTTGCGTGGGTATCAGCAACAAGGCTACAATTGGATGATGTATCTGAGAAGTAATGGATTGGGAGGATGTCTTGCTGATGATATGGGATTGGGAAAAACCCTGCAGGCTCTGTCTGTACTCGCTTATACCCACCTCGTGGATGCATCACCGGTACCAGAATTGGAAATTGAAACACAGCTTGAAGCATCAAAGATAGCGCCACCGCAGCTCGATATTTTCGAATCAATTTCTCAGACAGAAGCAAAACACAAACGATCCCACACCAGTGCTTCCCTTGTAATTATGCCATTGTCCCTGGTGCATAACTGGCATGAGGAGGCACGAAGATTTGTGCCCGGCCTTAAGGTAATGCAGCATACCGGAATCAACAGAACTGCTGACACCACTGTATTCAACAAGTTTGATGTTGTGCTTACCACATATGGTACCGTAAGAAATGATGTTGATTTGCTTGAAAAATACACCTTCAGGTATATCATACTCGACGAAAGCCAAATCATTAAAAATGCCTCCTCACGGATTTTTTCGGCAATAAAAAAATTGCAGGCAGACCACAGGCTTGTACTTACAGGTACTCCAGTAGAGAACTCCCTGACAGATCTATGGTCACAATTTTCGTTTATGAATCCCGGCATGCTGGGAAGTCTGAATTTCTTTAAAAAGGCATTTGTGGTTCCCATAGAAAAAAAGAGCGATGAAACGGTAAGCCAAAAACTGCAAAATCTGATTCAACCTTTTATTCTGCGTCGAACCAAAAATCAGGTAGCCAAAGAGCTACCCCCAATGACTGAGATTGTTCATTATTGCGAAATGACCCATGAACAGGAATCTTATTATGAAACCCGGAAGTCTGAAATTCGCAATGCCATTTTGGAAAATGTCCATTTGAAAGGGGAGGACAAATCGAGATTTTTTGTATTAAGTGGTCTTACCAAACTGCGGCTCATCGCCAATCATCCGCGTATTGTGGATAATGAGTATGCTTTTGAGTCTGGTAAATACAATGAGATAACACGAAATATAGGCAAGCTGCTGGATGAAAACCACAAGGTGCTTATTTTTTCTCAATTTGTGAAACACCTGAATTTGTTTGCGGATGAATTTTCAGAGCAGAAAACTCCTTTCCGACTGCTGACTGGAAAATTACAGGAAAAAGCCAGAGAGGAAGTGGTTCGCTCTTTTCAACAAGACGAATTGGTAAGACTGTTTCTTATATCATTGAGAGCAGGTGGTTTGGGCTTAAATCTTACCCAGGCTGATTATGTTTTTATGCTTGATCCCTGGTGGAATCCTGCCATAGAAAAACAGGCCATCAACAGGGCGCACCGTATTGGTCAGGATAAGAATGTGATAGTCTACAAGTTTATTACCCGTAACACGGTTGAAGAAAAAATTCTTAAGTTGCAACAGCGAAAATCCAGCCTGGCCGGAATGTTTATAAATGATAACAATCCGTTGAAGTCCCTTAGTTTTGAAGAACTGCATGAATTGCTCTAGTGGAGCACTTGTTGCCTTTTGCCTCTGGGGTTCGCCTTCGGACTAAATGGTGATTGCGCTATTTTTGCGGGATCCTTCGCTGCGCTCAGGATTACAGGGCCATGTTGGGTAGGAGAGAAAAAAGAAAGGGCGGCGCAGCCGCCCTTTCTTTTTTCTTTATTTTTTTCAGGGCGCCTGTCACCCTGAGCGGACCTAATGAATTGAACGACTGTTGCCATCAGCACAATACAGTATTAACAGCACAATCGGTTACATAAAAAATAAGCGAAGGGCCCCGTAAGCCCTGTACCGTGGGTGGTTATATCTTATGCTTTAGCCCGGACGGGAACTTAGAGTCCCGACCGGGCAAGGGTTCTCAACCGGGAAAGGGTTCTCGTCCGGTGGCGACTATAGTTCGCCTCCGGACTAAAAGAAGCGCATTTTAGTGGCGGGGTGAACTGTAGTCACCCCGTCACTTTTGGGATTGGAGTGCAATTTCGATTTTCCCTTACCACTGCCACCAAAGAAAAAGGCTTTACACAAATGGTGTAAAGCCTTTTCCGGTATGACTGTATGGTTGAATTCAACTATGCGTCAATATTTGCATATTTGGCATTTTTTTCAATAAATGCTCTCCTTGGGGGTACTTCGTCGCCCATCAGCATTGAGAAAGTACGATTGGCTTCGGCTGCATTTACAATGTCCACTTGCTTGAGTTTCCTGAATTCGGGGTCCATGGTGGTGTCCCAAAGCTGCTCTGCGTTCATCTCTCCCAAACCTTTGTATCGTTGAAAGTGCATTCCACTGTCTTTTCCACCTTTTGACATTTCGGCCATTATGGCTTTTCTTTCATCATCACTCCAGGCATAAATCTGTTCCTTCCCTTTTTTCACCAGATAGAGTGGGGGAGTGGCAATGTACACATATCCCTTATCAATAAGTTCTCTCATGTACCGGAAGAAGAAGGTGAGAATCAATGTTGCAATGTGGCTTCCGTCCACATCGGCATCCGTCATGATAATTACTTTGTGGTAACGTAGTTTTTCGATATTCAGCGCCTTGGAGTCTTCCACGGTACCCACACTCACCCCCAGAGCGGTATACATGGTTTTAATTTCCTCATTTTCAAATATTCTGTGAGGCATTGCTTTTTCCACGTTCAGAATTTTACCCCTGAGCGGAAGAATAGCCTGAAATTTTCTTTCACGGCCTTGTTTGGCCGTTCCACCCGCAGAATCACCCTCGACCAGGTAAATTTCTGCCAATTCAGGATTTCTTTCAGAACAGTCTGCCAGTTTTCCGGGCAGTCCGGTGGAACTTAAAATACTTTTTCGTTGCACAAGCTCTCGCGCTTTGCGGGCAGCATGGCGCGCAGTAGCAGCAAGAATTACTTTGTTTACGATGGTTTTAGCCTCTTTAGGATGTTCGTCCAGGTAATAGTTGAGCATTTCACTTACGGCCTGGTCTACTGCTCCGGCTACCTCAGAGTTACCCAGTTTGGTTTTGGTCTGGCCTTCAAACTGAGGTTCTGCAACTTTTACAGAGATTACTGCTGTTAACCCTTCGCGGAAGTCATCACCACTGATTTCAAATTTCAGTTTTGACAACATGCCCGATTTATCGGCATACGATTTCAATGTGCGGGTTAGAGCCCTGCGGAAACCGGCAAGGTGCGTTCCCCCCTCAATAGTGCTGATATTATTTACATAGGAATGGAGGTTTTCTGCAAAAGAGGAGTTGTATTGCATTGCTACTTCCACAGGCGTACCTGATTTTTCTCCATCCATATAGATGGGCTCATCTATAAGTTTTTCCCTGGTTTCATCAAGATACATTACAAACTCTTTTAATCCTTCACTGGAATAAAACTCCTCGTAAACAGGTTGCCCCTCATCATCAAGATGACGTTTGTCGGTAATGGTAAGTGTTATTCCTTTATTGAGAAATGAAAGTTCTCTGAGCCTGTTGGAAAGAATTTCGTAACTATATTCATGGACAATGAAGATGGAATTGTCAGGCAAAAACTTTACTTCGGTACCGGTTTTATCGGATTCCCCAACTTCCTTTACGGGATATAAGGGGGCACCTTTGCTGTACTCCTGTTTGTATTCTTTTCCATCCCTGTAAACGGTTACCTCCAGGTGAGAGGACAATGCATTAACACAACTTACCCCTACACCATGCAAACCACCTGATACCTTATAGCTGTCCTTATCGAACTTACCTCCGGCATGCAAAACCGTCATTACTACTTCAAGGGCACTGCGCCCTTCTTTTTCATGGATATCTACCGGAATACCACGACCATTGTCAATGGTAGTAACCGAGTTATCTTCATTGATAGTCACATCAATTCGGTCGCAATGGCCCGCCATGGATTCATCGATGGAGTTGTCAACTACTTCATAAACAAGATGGTGAAGTCCTTTGACACCAATATCGCCAATATACATGGCAGGGCGTTTTCTGACAGCCTCCAATCCTTCCAGTACCTGGATACTGGCGGCATCATAATTCATTACTTTTATGGTGTTTTCCTTTTTATCTTCGCTCATATTTTTATAGATTCTGAATAACCCACAAAGATAACTATTTTTAGCGGTTTTTTACTGCTAAAAGCAATCTGAATAGCGTCTTTCAGGATAATTTTTACAGTTTATAACGCACTGAAATAAAGATAGTTATCAGATAATTAACAGTTTGTTGAAAACTTAATGTAAAATGGTTTTTTTATTGGGTAAATAGGGCCTGCTGAAAAAGTTTTTAGTGCATCAGATGCAAGGCGACAAGGCGAAGCTGTATAGGCATACTGCGAGCTGAAGACAACGAAGCAGATGATGTAATAAAAACTAACGATTTGGGAATGCAAAGTTTTTAC
>RECE01000357.1 GCA_007694165.1 Bacteroidota bacterium | reverse complement strand
TTAGCTTTTTTGATTGATGAAATGCAAAGCGCTAAAAAACTGATCCGCTACGCAGCATTATTAGGCAAAGATTTGAATGCAAAGGTTCATGTTTTGCATGTTCAGTCTCCGCATATGCCTGGTGCCGGTGGATTTGATACTCATGCACATGCCGGTGACATGGGAACAGGAAGCATGCCTGATCCTGCCTTGCTGCATGAAATAGAGAAAGATGTTAAACAAACGGTAAAGGGTTATATCAAAGACATAAAGGAGGAATTTACAGATACTCCCTCCATTGTTTTTAAGTCTGAATTGGGTGATGGATCGAAAATTCTGGAAGATAAAGTTAAAGATGGCGTTTATGACATGGTGATGCTTCAGGGAAGTTCTGAGCAGGAACTATGGTTGCAAAAGCCGGTTATCATGGATGTTGTTCGTAATGTATTATGTCCCGTTTTTATCATAGAGCCTGACACAGAGTATCAACCCTTCAAAAAAATCGTTTATGCCACCGATTACAAGGAAGAAGATGTATCGACACTGAAACGTTTAACCCGTTTGACAAAGCCTTTCAACCCGGAAATTCTTACGCTTCATATTACGGATGATGAACAGTTCAGAAAAAAGCTTTTAAAGGAAGGATTTGATAACATGATCAGGGACAAAGTCGGCTATGAGAATGTAACCGTAAAAGTGCTGGAGGTAGAAGATGATAAAGATGAAGCCGAATGCTTCGCAAATGAGGCCAAAAGTGAAAACGCAAACCTGATCGTTGTATTAAAAGAAAACAGGAACTTTTTTGAGAGGCTGTTCAAAAACAGTTTTACAGCTGAACTTGTTAAAGCTACAAAACTGCCCATTTTGGTTTTTCATCAGCCGAAGTAGTTTTATCAAGGCAACTCCTTCTTTAATACAGCATTTAAAGTTGAGTTTCTTTTGAGAGTGGACTATTCCTATTAAAATCAATACATCCACACCAGGAATTTCCATTCTCTCGCCCAGGAATTCTCCTTTTCGCTTTCCACGATAAAGACCAATTATCATCATCTCAAAAGTATAGTGTAAAAATTTCTGCTGAAGTGAAGAAGATATTTACACGGATACAGGCAAAGCAAACGCGCACAATTAAGGCATCTATACAAATTGCTACGGCAACAGCAAATGAAAACGGGGCAAACGGCAACTGCGACTAAAAGCCAGGCAAAATTGTTTATTTATTTGAAGTGATTAGAAAAGAGAGAAGGTTTTTTTTATAGCGGCCACACCCACATGATTAATGGTACACCAATAACCACAATAATTATTTCAAGAGGCAAACCCATACGCCAGTAATCCGTGAACTTGTACCCACCTGGCCCCATCACAAGGGTATTTGACTGGTGTCCGATGGGTGTAAGGAATGCACAGGAACCTCCGATGGCCACGGCCATTAGAAAAGGATCAACAGAATAACCAAGCCCTTTCGCCACGCTAATGGCAATGGGCGCCATCAAAACAACAGTAGCGGCATTGTTGATAATGTCGGATAAAAACATGGTAAAAACCAGAATAATTGTAATCAATGCCCAGGGTTGAAGCTCTTTACCCAGCTCTGCAACGGTTTGGGCAATAAGTTCAGCCCCTCCGCTGGTTTCTAATGCAATACCAACAGGTATCATGGCTCCAAGCAATACAATAACCGGCCAGTCGATACTGCGATAAAACTCTTTTATGGGTAAAACCCCGGTTAGGACCATTACAATGGCAGCCATGGTAAAAGCAACCTGAACAGGCAATATTCCCCCAACCACCAATGCTATAGCAACAAAGAAGACCCCCAGCGCAAGAGGGATTTTTGTTTTGTAGCCCAGTCTTAATCCGCGACGTGCCAAAGGCAGACAACCCATTGAAGTAATGGTATCAGATATAAGATGCTCACGTCCCTGTAAAAGTAACACATCCCCTGCCTGAAAAACAACATGATCAAGACGACGTCGGATTTGATGCTGTCGGCGTGCCACCGCGAGTAAATTAATTCCATAGCGACTGCGCATTCGCAAGGAAGCAGCTGTTTGACCTAACAGGGGTGAATCGGCCATTACAATAGCTTCATTGACCGCTATTTTGTCGGATCCAACGGCATCTTTCCGGATTTTTTTGCCACCTACCAATTCAACCCCGGTATCATCAATAAAAGTTTTCAGCCCTTCTGTATCCGTTTCAATGATCAGGATATCTTTTGAAAGCAGTATTTCGTCCGCATCTGGAGCATGGATGCGTTTTCCCGATCTGACCAATCCAAGAATCTGAAAATCTGCTTTTGACATTTCGGCAAGTTCCTCAATGCTCACATCTTTTACTTTTGATTCATCGGTTACAAGTACCTCTGTAATGTAATCGTCAATATCAAAAAGTTCGGCATCCGATTTTTTAGCCGCTCTCTTTGGCAGCAATCGCCACCCTATAAGGGTAATAAAAGCAATGCCTGCAATGGCAATAACAACACCAACAGGGGCAAAAGCAAACATTCCGAAGGGTTCTCCAAGCTCATCACCACGAAAAGTGGCTATAATGATATTGGGAGGCGTACCAATGAGGGTAGTCATACCCCCAAGCAGGGATGCAAAAGCAATGGGCATCAGTATAAGTGAAGGTGCATTGCCACTTTTACGGGCAAGGTGTATGGCGATAGGCATCATAATGGCCAGGGCACCCACATTGTTCATAAAAGCTGAAGCTATAGCCACAATCACGGAGAGGGCGAAAATCTGCAACATGAGGTTATCTCCAAGTTTCATTACCCACTTACCAAGCAAATCGACAACACCGGAAAATTCCAGCGCCTTACCTATCACCAGCACCGCTGCTACTGTGATAACAGCCGGGTGCCCAAAACCGTTGAAAGCCTTGTCGGGTTCAATAATACCGAAAATAAGCAATACACTCAGTGAGATCAGCGCAACAAAATCATGGCGTATACGTCCCCAGCCAAAAAGCACAAGGGCAAGTATAAGCACTCCAAAAACTATATGATGATCCATAAATAGTATTTTAAAATTTTAAAGTAGCCTGCGTTACTAAAAAAGATGCTTGCCCAAATAGTGTATAAAGTTAGGTTTTTCTGAGTTTGGAGTTGGGAAACTTTAAAATTTAGTAATACAAAAAAACGGATTCAGCATTGCTTTGCTGAATCCGTTTTTTGGTGGGGTGAAATGGTCTCTTTTAATTGAGATAAATCGGTCCGTCGGGGCCCATTGGGATACCCAGCCACAACCAGATCATCAAAACGGCAATCCATACGATGGCAAGAAATATAGTATAAGGCAGCATCGTGGAAATGATGGTGCCGATACCATAGCGTTTGTCGTACTTCTCGGCAAAAGTAACAATCAGCGCAAAGTAGCTCATCATGGGGGTAATCAGGTTGGTCAGCGAGTCACCGATACGGAAGGCTGCCTGGGTAATACCCGGATGGTATGCCGGTTCCAGCAGCATAAGCATGGGGATGAATACAGGGGCAATGATAGCCCATTTGGCCGAAGCACTTCCCATAAACATATTGATAAAAGCGGCAAGCAATACAAAAGCGGCAATGAGCAAAGGCCCGGTAAATCCAATTTCGGTTAGTCCTGATGCCCCTTTTATGGCAATGATAAGCCCAAGGTTGGAATAATTGAAGAAATACACAAACTGGGCTGCAAAAAACACCAGTACTATGTAGCCTCCCATTCCACTCATGGATTTGATGATATGGCCCATCATGTCTTTGTCGTTTTTCACTGTGCCTACTATAATCCCATAAGCCAGGGCCGGCAAAAGAAACAGGAGTAAAATGCCGATGATAATTCCGTCGAAAAAGGGCGAATGCAGAATAGATCCCGTTTCAGGATCTCTTAGCAGTCCATTTTCTGGGATTACGGTAATAGCCATAGCTGCAACAAAAAGAAGCAAAACAATACCTGCCCAGCGCAATCCCTTTTTTTCATCAGGGGTAAGCTGTACAATTTTAAACCTTTCGGTAGTCCCTTCATATTTTCCCAGTCTGGGCTCTACCACTTTTTCGGTTACCCAGGTACCCACAAAGAGCACCACAAAGCTGGAAGCAATCATAAAGTAATAGTTTACTGCCGGGTTTACTACCATTTCGGGGTCGATGATCTGGGCAGCAGAGGTAGAGATACCTGCAAGGATGGGGTCGATGGAGCCAATAAAGAAGTTGGCGCCAAATCCACCGCTCACCCCACAAAATGCGGCTGCAAGGCCTGCCATAGGGTGCCGTCCGAGGGCATGAAAAATCATGGCACCCAGGGGAATGAGAATTACGTAACCTGCTTCTACTGCCAAACCAGATACAATGCCGGCAAGTACTACAGCTGCGGTAATAAATTTGCTGGGAGCACTCAATACCAGGGCGCGAATCATTACAGCAAAAAGCCCGGTCCCTTCAGCAAGACCAATACCTATCATTACCACCAGTACATAACCAAGGGGAGGGAATCTCAGGAAGTTACCCAGCAGGTTGGTGTACATCCAGCGGATACCTTCTCCGCTGAGCAGGTTGTTTACCGTAACCAGTTCGTTGGTGGCGGGATTTACTGCAGATGTCCCCAGCATATACATAAACCAGGATAATAAAACCACCACCAGGGCAAGCCCTCCGAAAATCGTGGCAGGGTGGGGGAGTTTGTTTCCCACAATCTCAATTACATCAAGGGATCTTGCAAAAAGGCTTTTCTTTTTTGGGGCAGTGGTATTTGAAGGTTCTCCCATTTCTTTTTTTATTTTTGGTGTGAAAGATTACGTTGATTACCGTTGTGCTTATTTTGCGTGTAAAAAGCAGCGACAAAGATAGGATTTTTGAATAAACTCTGATAAATTCGCAAGAAATCAATTTGCTAAGGGCATGATTTTACGCTTGTTTTAGGCTGGATTGACATAATTTGTGAGTATTGTTCAGAAAACTATTTGTAACTTTGCACTGCTTTTTATCAAATGTTTAAACAATGGAAATCAAAAGAAATTTCGACCTTTTAGACCGGTTTACAAGCATGCCCAACACTGTTGGAAGATTTAAGCTTGGTGCCAAAGAAAAAGGACAGTGGAGAGAATACGACGCTGCCGAATACAATAAAACCGTACTCAATGTGAGCATGGGATTGCTTGCGCTGGGATACAATCCCGGAGACAAAATTGCCACCATAACCAATAACCGCCCCGAATGGAATTTTATGGAAATGGGCGCTGCCCAGGCCGGTATGGTGCATGTGCCTATACACCCTACCTTGTCTGATGAAGACCTTGTTTACATCGTCAATCATTCAGAAGCATCTTTACTGATTGTTTCAGATGCAGGCTTGTATAAGAAAATGTCGCAGCTACAGGATCAGATGGAGAACCTGAAGCAGATTTATACTTTCAATATAGTTGAGAACGCTTCCCACTGGACTGAAATCACCGATGCAGGCGAGACAAATGCTCCCAGGTATTATGATAAAGTTCAGGACATCAAAGAAAGCATTACCGAGAATGACCTTCTTACCATAATATACACCTCAGGAACTACAGGCTCTCCCAAGGGTGTAATGCTTTCACACAAAAACCTGATGAGCAATGCCATTACTACAGCCGGGGTAAACCACCTTAACTATCAGCACAGAGCTCTTAGCTTTTTACCACTTTCCCATGTTTTTGAGCATATGGTAAATTACCAGTACCACTACCTGGGAGTTAGTGTTTATTATGCCGAAGGTATAACCACTATCGGACGTGATATCAAAGACCTGCAGGTTGATGGTTTTATTGCTGTACCCAGGTTACTTGAGTCTATCTATGAAAAAATTGTCAATAAAGCCCGTGGTCTGAGTCCGGCAAAACGTGCTGTGTTTTTCTGGGCGCTTAAAGTGGCGCAGAAATTCGAACCCTATAAAAAACAATCCCTGGTTTACCGTATTAAACATAAGATAGCCGACAAACTGGTGTTTTCCAAATGGCGCGATGCTTTAAGTCACAACCTTACTTTTATCGGTTGCGGAGGCTCTGCCTTACAGCCTCGTCTGGCACGTCTCTTCTGGGCTGCAGGATTACCCATATTCGAAGGGTATGGACTTACCGAAACCTCCCCCGTGCTTACGGTGAATTACTCACAACCCGGAAAAGTTCGGATAGGTTCTGTGGGGCCGGTAATTGATACCGTGCAGGTGAAGATTGCTTCAGATGGAGAAATCCTTATCAAAAGCCCCGGCCTTATGTTGGGGTATTACAAAGATGAGCAGGCTACCCGCGATGTAATTGATAGCCAGGGTTGGTTCCATACCGGAGACATCGGAGAGTTTGAAGACGGTATGTATCTGAAAATTACCGATCGGAAAAAAGAGATTTTCAAAATGTCCAACGGCAAATACCTTGCTCCCCAGCAAATTGAAAATACACTCAAAGAAAGTTTCTTTATTCAACAGACCATGGTGGTGGGGGAAAATCAAAAATATGCTGCTGCCATTATAAGTCCTAATTTCCAGGAACTTGCCCAATGGTGCAGAAAGAAAAAGATCCAGTTTCAGAACAATGCTGAACTGATTCAGATGCCCCAGGTATTAAAGCACTTTCAGGATGAAATCAAGCAATTCAATAAGAAGCTCAGCCAAACCGATCAGGTACAAAAAATCATCCTTATCGCTGATGAATGGAGTCCCCTTACCGGAGAGCTGTCCTCGTCGCTGAAATTGAAAAGAAAGTATATTATTCAAAAGTACAGAGACCTGGTAGATGCTGTTTACCAACCCAAGGTTCAGGCCGTTACTGTTAAGAATAATGATAAAAAATAATAGAATTGTTTGAATAATTATAAAGCCGGTTTTTCGACCGGCTTTTTTGATCTCAAAAAATCTGAACAAAACTTTTCAACAATTTCAATTTCATATAGCTAAAAAAAGCTATTTCTTGAATAATTGTTTTATATTCACATTCCAAAATCTCTAAATTTACTTCTTAACCCGGGTGGTGTAGTGATGTCAGAATAATTGCCGGGATTCTTTATGATAGCCTCATCGCTGAAAAAAGAGGTTGCTACTATACGGATCCATTTACAACCCCTGTTCGAATTAACAGTTTTGCTAAGAAGGTATACAAAAAACAAAACTATTCAGGGAATATTATGGGTAGAAACAAGAGTTATGTGCCGCGCAAATACGAAAAGATTGCCAGCTTATCAACCACTATCGGTAATCTGCTGCTATGGCCGTTTGTTTTCCTGAATCTGTATGTGGGAAAAATGCCGATGTTTTTTGTTGCTTTAGGGTTTGTGGTAATGCTCAACATCTTTTATGTCTTGTTTAGAAAGAGTAAAAACTTTTCCCTTTGGTCCACTGCTGTGATTGTTTTGTTGGGTATATCCGTGGCTTTTGCTTTTGGCGATGGTGGTCTGCAGGAAACCGGGCATTTGTGGGTTTTTGTTTTTCCCTTGCTGGCTTATGAACTCAAAGGGCCAGACATAGGTTCCAGATACGTTGCCTCTTTTTATGTTTTTCTTGGATTAGTCTATTTTATTGCACTATATTCCGGATTCTCACCAGCATACCAGACCCCACTTTTTATGGTTGTTTTTTTCTTGGTTCTGCTGGCAGTGACAGCTGTTCTGTATAGCTATCATCGATTGAAAAATACTTCTCTGCCGGCCAGGCACGAAATGAAGCTTCCTCCCAAATCCGGCAAAGCATGCTGGGTAGACCATTTGGTATCACTCATTCAATATGATAATAAACCCGCTACCATCGGAACCATTTACGACTTTACCGAAATACAGGAGGCACGTGAGAAAATTTCCTTTCAGCATGACTTCTTCAAAATGGTCGCGGCTATTTCAGGCAGCTTCATCAATGTGTATACTGATACGCTTGACGACAAGATTAACAGCATGCTGAAAGATTGTGGTCAATTTTTGGGGGTGGATCGTACCTTCCTTTTTCAGTTCAGCAAAGATTTGCAATATATGAGCAATACGCATGAATGGTCTGCTGACGGCATTAACCCTTCCATCCATGACCTGCAGAATTACCCGCTGGCAGAAACACCCTGGATACAACAAATCCTGCTCAACAGAGAAATGCTTTTTGTACCTGACGTAGACGCTTTGCCTGATGAATATGAGAAAGACAGAAAAGAACTGCAGCGCCAGCAAATACAGTCGGTGCTTTGTTTGCCGGTAATCATGAATAATGAGGTGCTTGGATATTTTGGTTTTGATGCGGTAAAACAAAAAAGATTGCTCGACGAGGAGCAGGTGCACTTAATGAAAGTCCTTGCCAATACTTTGGGAGAGGCCCTGGCTAAGGTCAAAGCCGAAAAAGAAATGCAGCTGATGAATGTAAGGTATGATCAGCTTTCTGCTCAGACCCGTTCCATGACTTTTGAAATCGATAGGCAGGGGCTTTATACGGCTATCAGTCCTGTTGTAAAGGATCTGCTGGGGTATGAACCAGAGGAGGTGATTGGTAAAATGTATTTTTACGATTTCTTTCCGCCGGAGGAAAAAGAAGCCTTCAGGCAGGAGGTTTTTGCTCAACTCAATACCCGGGAGCCTGTTACCAATTTTGTAAATCAACTTTCAGCCAGGGACGGGCGAACTGTGTGGGTGTCGACCAACTCCCTGCCATTGTTTAATGATAAAAATGAACTCACAGGTTATTGGGGAATCGACAGGGATATTACTGAGCAAACAAGGCTTTCGGAGGCCATCAAGTATCAGTCCTCTCTTCAGGGGTTGGTTTCAGAAATCTCCCGGTTGTTTGTTTCTGCTACAAGTGACAATATGGATGAATTGGTAGCCGGGGCTTTAAAGAAAGCAGGGGTGTTTTTTGGGGTCAGTCGTTCGTATATTTATCGCTTCAAACCCGATGGGGAAAATTACAAGCTCGCTTACGAATGGTGTGCGTCCGGTATTCGGCCCACGCCTGAAGAAATCCGCAAAGAAACTTCCTTCACCGATTTCCCATGGTGGTACAAACAAATATCGGGCAATATCATTGTCATTATCGCCGATACTGACCAGATGCCGGCTGAAGCCATGAAGGAAAAACAGGCATTATTATCCATGAATGTGAAATCGCTGGTGAGTTTTCCGGTTACTGATAAAGAAGTAATCACGGGTTTTCTGAGTTTTGATACCTATTTTCATAAAGCCAACTGGACAAAGCAGGAGTTAGATACCATGCAACTCATTGCCAAAATTCTCTCTGACGCCCTGGAAAAAAACAAAGCAGAGCAGGCTCTCCTTGAGTCCGGGAGAATCAACAGGGAGACAGCCATTCGATACCAGACCTACATTGACGCTTCCAACACAGGAGCCTGGGAGTACAACCGCTCAAAAGGATATTTGTGGTGCAGTCCGCAATATTTTGAAATGCTGGGGCGCGATATCAATGATTATGATTTTTCGGGAAAACCCAATGCCGAAATCATCTGGAAGGAGTTGATCCATCCCGATGATTTGTTGCAGGGCAAAGGGATGCTTCATTACTACCTGGAAAAACCTCAGGGAACCTATCAGCAAACGTTCAGGATGCTGCACAAGGATGGGCATTACAGGTGGATCTTGTCAAGGGGGAGAATGCTTACAGATGAAAATGGGAAGACAACTGAAGTGTTTATAGGGACTCATATTGACATTTCGCATCAGAAAAACCATGAAGAAGCCCTATTGGCCAAAAATAAGGAACTTGAATCTTATCTGTATGTTGCCTCTCATGATTTAAGGGCACCCCTGGTAAACATTCAGGGCTTCAGCAACAGGATTCAAAAGCAAATCGGACAACTGGAGAGTTTGGTTTTGCAAAACAATAGTGATCAGGCTTATGCCGAAAAAATTGATATACTCTTCAGGGACGGGCTGCCCCAATCGCTATCATTTATTTTGTCAAACGTGCAAAAGATGGACTCTCTTATCAATGGGCTGCTTGCTATTTCACGTACCGGCCGCATGAAGATGAATGTAACTGAGGTGGACCCCAATGCGCTCTTTCAAAAAATAGTTAAAGATTTCAACTTCCAGATAGAGGAAGTAAATGCGCATGTTTCGGTTGACAAACTCTTGCCCTGCTATGGTGACTATCAGCTTTTGTATCAGCTATTTTCTAACCTTTTTGACAATGCCCTTAAATATCACCAACCCGAAAAACCACTGAATATTTCTGTAAAAAGTGAGAAAAAAGGTGAAAAGGTGATATACATATTCAAGGATACAGGCATGGGAATAAACGCAAGAAATCTTGACAGAATATGGGACGTTTTTTACCAGGTTGATCCTGATAGCCCCACAAGGGGAGAGGGTATTGGGCTTAATCTTGTTGAAAAAATTGTGGAAAAGCACAAGGGTGTTGTAAGGGTTGAATCAGGAGAAGGTGAAGGAAGTACCTTCTTTGTTGAATTGCATGCAAGATTGTTTGTTCATTGATTTTGGTTTAAAAGAGTTGATTAAGTAACCCGAATTCTATATTTATCGTTAAAAGTAGTTATAGAACCAATTTTAATTTTCGGAATATGGACACAACTAAAGAGGTTAAAGTCCTTATAGCAGAGGATGACGACGGACATGCAGAACTCATAAGAGAAGCTCTGGAGGAGTCGGGAGTAAGAAGCCCAATCATTAGATTCAGCAACGGGGAGGAAGTTTGGAATTTCCTGTCGGAAAAAGGGAGCGAGAATCTTGAAAATGATGATATCGCTTATTTATTATTGCTGGACATTAATATGCCACGCATGACCGGAACCGAGGTTTTGCGCAATATAAAACAGGATCATAAGCTCAAAAGCATTCCGGTAATTATGCTTACCACAACTGATGACCCCAGGGAAGTGGAACAATGTTATGAATTGGGGTGCAATGTTTATATCACCAAGCCTGTAGATTATATGAAGTTTACCAGCACACTGCAAAGACTGGGACTTTTTATGCAAATTGTAAAGTTGTAAAAAATATTTTGTGTATGTTGATTCTTATCGTTGAGGATGATCACGGTATTGCTTTTCTAATCAGTGAAGCACTGGAATCTGCAGACCGGCAGATTGAAATGGTGCATTCCGGAAATGAAGCCATTGAGTATATTTCATCACGAAATCCTGAACTCATCATTCTCGATTACTCTCTCTCTGATATGAATGCCGGCGAGTTGATAGATGCTTTAGAGAGTAAGGGGGTTTCTGTTCCGCCTTTTATCGTTTCTACAGGGCAGGGTGATGAGACGATTGCAGTAGATATGATGAAAATGGGTGCGCTGGATTACCTGATCAAGGATTCTACACTTATGAGAAGGCTGCCCGGTATTGTGCAAAGAGTCGTTGAGAACCTGCAAAAAGAAAAAAGGCTTACTGAAGCTTTGGAATCCAATAGAAGAAGTGATGAAAAACTGCTTGAAGAGCAACGCCGTCTGGCCAACATCATTAAAGCTACCAGGGTGGGTACCTGGGAATGGAACCTGATAACCGACCAAACCATTTTCAACGAACGGTATGCAAATATCCTGGGCTACACTCTGGAGGAGCTTATGCCTACCACATCAGCCACATGGCGCGATCTTACCCACCCCGATGACAACCAGATTGCCTTACAAAAACTTGATGATCACTTTACCCAGAAAGCAGATTATTTTGAAGTTGAAGTCAGATCGAAACGTAAAGACGGACAGTGGGTATGGGTCCTCAGCAGAGGATGTATCATGGAATATGATGCCGATGGAAAGCCTTTGATGATGGCTGGTACCATGCAGGATATATCCGATAAGAAAAAAAGAGAAGAACTCGGACAGCAAATGGAAGTTGCCCATAAAACCCTTGAGTTTAAACAGAGCTTCCTGGCAAGTATGAGTCATGAAATGCGCACTCCCTTAACCGGTATTCTTGGGGTTACCGAACTCCTTGAAAAAACTTCCCTGGACTC
>RECE01000184.1 GCA_007694165.1 Bacteroidota bacterium | reverse complement strand
GTTTCATCCAGCGCAAACACATTTACCGGGAAGCTGACGGTTTCACCAGGCCCCATTACACGTGGAAGGGTGCCAAGGGCCATGAGCGATTGCCTGACGGGTACAGTTTTCTCCGCATTCCCGTATGCTCCCTCCTGCCCTGCTACCACCATTACTCTTACACTTCCGGCATATTGGGGCATGGTAAAAGTATGGGTTTTGCTCTTGCCCCTCTCCAGGGCAAAGGGTCCAAAAAATCTTACCACGGGCTTAAAACGGGAAGCCCGCTCCCCTGCCACGGGAGGCTGAATATAATCATCTCCACCTATTCCCAGCAGCCTGGAAAACTCTGTTCCGAAGGCACCCATCACATGGTCATACATATCCCATGTTTTCACCCCCAGGGCTTCCCTGGCATAAAAATGGCCATGCGGATCTGGCGTGCGGAAGCGGGTCAAATCCAGCAGTCCTTCATCTACCAGGGCCAGGGTGTAAGTCATGGCCCTTCCCTGCTGCTCCTTTACGGTAATTTTCACATCCTGTTCCGGCTTAAGCACATCCTCCATCTGGATTTGCGGCTGCAGTCGGGTTTGGGGGTCTTCCACTTTCAGCGGAAGCACGCCATAAAGTCTGATGGGCAAATCGTTGAGGGTTTGGGCATGAGGTTGCAGCAAGGTGATATGCGCATACACATTGGGCGCCATTTCCGGTGTGGCTTTAATGGAAAAGGAGGTATTTTCCTTTTGTGTTTCCACCCACCTGCTTTCAAGAATTTCAGAGCCGCTTTCTATGCTCACCAGTGCTCTCCCCCCTTCTGTAGAGGGAAATGTAAATTGAATCGCTTCTCCGGGTTGATATTGGTCTTTATCGGAAGTAAAAGCAAGCATGGCAGCTGCCTGTTGACGTCCATCACGGGGTGCTCCATACCAAGAAGGCCAGTCGAAATAAAGAATATCGCCACTCCGGTGACCGCTCTCAAGGTCGGTGACCAGCACCATGTAACGTCCCCATTCGGGATATTCGATACCAAATTTGAAAGATGACTTTCCCTCCACTGTATTCAGGGTTTCTGTAAAAACCGGGCGGTTGTATGAGCCTGAAGAAAAATCACCAAAATACTCGTCAGAAGCATCCCACCACCAGCGCCAGCTGATTTTGAAAACATCAACCCTGAGCCGGGAAGCTTTAACGGGTTTGCCCTTCCGGTCAACATTCACAAGATCGATGGAATAAACCGAATCGGTAACCAAAGCAGAACCCCGTTCTGTAGCTTGGGGCAAACGAAGACCTGCATATGTGGCATAGGAATAGAAGGGAAGAATAAACCGATCGATACTGAATGCTCCGCCTTCTTCAAATACTTTGGTTTCAACTGTGGCATTCAGGATGCCCGGAGCCCTCGATTTCACGTCTATATCGGCTTTCAGTCTTGCCTGACCTGAAGCATCGAGCCGGCCTTCAAACACGGGGAAGGTTTCGCTGGTAAAATCTCGCGTAGGGTCATCAAAAACGTAACCGGAGAAATCTTCAAAGCCGGTTTTGCCATGGCTCAGGGTTGCCGTCACTTCAGCCCTGAGGTTGCGGGCAGTTCCGCCATGGAGCCATTCAGACTTTAAAGTTCCGCTATTGGGTTTGTAACCATACAGTGCATTATCCTCAAAAGAGGTATTGATGCGCAGACGGTTGGGCATGATGGTTTCAATTCGCAGGGATTGCGAAAATTCCACCCCGCCCAGCTTCACAGAGGCAGTATAGTTTCCGGTGGGTGCATCGCTTTGTGTTACTGTTGTAAAGCGGTAAAAGCCATTTATCCCTTCGGTTTTTACCGTGCTGTGCACCATCTGACCCAGAGGGTTGTACAACTGAAACACAACCGGGTAACCAGCAGGTAATGTCTTATGCCTGTCTTCCAGCACAAAATTCAGAAACAAAGTATCACCGGGCCGCCATACACCGCGGTCGCCATAGATAAAACCTTTGAGTCCTTTTTGTACCCGGGCGCCACCCACATCAAACATACTCATGGCCAGCGCATTTCCGTCATCCACACGAAGATAAGCCTTTTGCTTATCCTTCTCAGCAATGGCCACAAAGGGCACTCCGCGTGCCTTTACCGATGCAAACCCATGGCGATCGGTCTCCACACTTTCCAGTAATTGTTGCTGAAAATTGTACAAACTGATGCGCACTCCGCTTAATGGCTCCGTGGTCAAAAGATGGGTTACAGCAAACCGGAACGTTCCGTTGTCTTGTTTTTTGGCAATCAGCCCCAGGTTGGATGCGAGGATGTTGCGACTGACGGCTGACTGGCTGTAATAATAGGTATTGTGGCAGGGGTTGTCTCTTTCCCTCCAGTTGTAATCATCATAGTAATAAGATTGACTTTGGCCGTATCCGCCCCAGTATCTCACTTCGTCCGAGAGGGTTTCCCAGCTGGTATCCAGTGAGGCCAATACAGAAGCAGCTGTTGCAGGTTGACCATCGCATGGATACACTGAATACTCCCTTCCGAATGAAAGGTAAACCCTGTAAATTGCTCCCGGTTCTGGTTGAATTACACTGGCAATATCTATGGCGTAGCGGTTCCACTGATTGAGGTTGGTGGCACTGCCGGTGGCAAGAGAAAGGGTTCGCCGCGCAACGATTCTGCCAACCCTTCGCAACTGGTCTTCGCCATCAATGCGGTTGGATTGCAGAAACTGAAGGATATTCTCTTCAAAAATCTGCACAACTTCCACATCTACCGCAGCCAGGTTTACTGCTTCGAAGGGAAATAACAATTCTCCCGAAGAAGGAACAATAACACCTCTTCCGGTGAGCCTCACAGCAGGTTTGATATCCTCGAAAACAAACTGATGGATAAGTTTTTCGTTGAGACGGTTGCCGTTTTCATCGCGAACAGAGGCTTCAATGCTGAGAACCTGGGTCCCGCTGATATCGGAAGGGAGAAAAATCACAATTTCATTTCCACTGATACGGGTGCTTAGATTTCTTTTGTCAGCAAAATAGACCAATCCGGAAAGATTTTGCTGTTGCAGAGGTTCAGAAAACTGAAGGTAAATGCGGGGCTCAGGCAGTTGTTCGAAATACGTATGTATCAACTCAAAAGAACCCAGTGCGGGTAAAACAATTCCCTGCGTCCCCTTTTCTCTGGCCTGAATGGGTTTTCCGTCCCATTCAATGCTCATCCCGGTGGGTCCGTTATTTCGCGACAGGTTGTTTATGGTGAAAGTATGTTTCCTGTTTCGTTGTTCATGTCTCCATGAAACGCTGGCCCCTTCTCCGCCATTTCTCAGCTGCACCATTTGTCTTACTTTCTCTGGGTTCGCAGCATCGGCAGTTTCCACAACTCCTGTTAATCGAAAACGTGCCTGCTGGTTTTCACGGTAGGTTTCAATACTACGGATATACATATTGGCCGACTGGGGCATGGTAACAAAACCAAAAGCGAACTCCCTGAATTCTTTATCTACATTCAGGATTGCAGACAAGTCAAATGCAACATTAAAAATTCTGTCGTGTGGCAGAGGTTCATCAGGTCGAAACTCAAGGGTGCGGGTATCTTTCCAGAATGCTTTTCCTGCAACAGAGGGTCGTATCCTGAACAAACCATTTGCAGCTTCTTTTCCTACGGATGAAGTATCCACCACAGCAAAGGTAAACTGGACCTGGATGGTTTCATCTGTGGATAGCACCCCCCCGCTATAGGCACTGATATACCGGCTGTATTTGGTTGCCGGGGGTTCGGGTATGCTCGATACTGAATCGCGACCACAACCGTAAAAGCCACCGGACGTTAAGAATAGTGCCCAAAGGACATAAATAAACGAAATTCTGATTTTTACTTCCCTCATGATTTTCCTGATTTAGCACAACTACATTAAGAGTATAAGAAAGGTTAAAAGTAGGAAAAATATTGATTCTCTCTATGTGAATTTTGCAGCCAAATTTGCAGCCCGGGCAATGTTTTGTAATAAAAGAGGTTTTATTCAATCGGTAAGCTATAAATTTGCCCTTTGAAGAAGGCTACATTAAAGTACTTTTAACAAAGTCCCACGAAAAAATCAATCCACTGCAAAGGCAAAATCCTGACAAAATCTACTGGAAACAGGCCCTTTCGCTGAAAAAGGCGGGTTATCAGGTGATCCACCTGGCAGTGAGCGATGAAAACCTGGATTTTGTTTCAGAACATGGCGTCAGGATGATCCAGGTAAAAAGGTACAAGGGGACGGGCAATCTGTTTTTCAACAATCTCTCCAAACGATTTTCTTACCGCAATGAATACCGGAAACTATTGGCCATTGCCCGTGAGTTGAAGGCCGAAGCATATCACCTGCACGACTTGCAACTCAATAAAATTGCCCGGCAGTTGCAATCGCTCCCACACAGACCCCGCCTTGTTTACGATGTGCATGAACCCTACCCCATAACCATAGCCGATGGCGAATACAAGGGTTTTCTTTTCAAAAGATTTATGAAGCTATACGCCCGGTATGTCTATCATTGGGAATTGAAAACTTCTGCAATCCATGATATGATAATTGCTACGGAAGAAAATGTTGCAGAAAAATTCAGCAACCAGTTCACTGGCAAAAAAGTGGAGATTATCTGCAACTATTGCGACACAGGGGCGAAAGATTTTCCGGAAGAAGCAGAAAAAATGTATGATTTCATTTATGCCGGAGGGATTCGTCGCCGACGAGGTGCCATGGAGATGCTCAAAGCTGTAAAGCTTTTGAAGGATGAAAATTTTGCTGTAAGACTTTTAATTGTTAACAGCACCTGCACAGCCGGAGGTTTTATCCTGTTGCTGGTGCTTGCCTTTGGAATGGATTTCGGTATCAGTACCTTTTTTCTGGCACCGGCCCTGGTGAATGCCATTTTTCTGGTTTTCCGTTAATACTGGCCAGAGCAGAATTTTTACTATTTGCCCTTTTGTATTTTGTCGTAACCTACCCCCTTTCACCACTTAAAGAAAATACACTTGTTCATGAAGTTCCTTAAACAAATACTACCCCGGAAACTGAAAATCATCCTGAAGAAAATTTTCTGGTTTGGAAACAGATACTACTGCAATGTATGCAGAAGTCATTTGCGCTTTTTGCATGCATCCGGTGTTAAATCAAATTTGTTTGCCGAACTGGAAATCATAGGAGGTGGCTATTCACAACACGACAATTGCCCGGTATGTCTGAGCGGAAAACGGCAACGACTGTTATTTATGTACCTGGAAAAAACGGGTGTTTTCACCAAAAAAAACTATCATGTATTGCATATTGCCCCTGAAGAGGCCTTTACCCATGTGTTTCAATCGTGTGCTGAAACCAGGAGGAGAAGCCATTTTGCAGGTTCCCATTTCCTGGAAGACGGAGAAAACCTTTGAGGATTTCTCCATCACCTCCGAAGCAGAAAGAGAGAAGATTTTCGGACAGAAAGACCATGTGCGGATTTATGGTGCTGACTATACTGAAAGGATAAAACAGGCCGGGTTCCATCTGAAACTGGTGGATGTCAGTGAACTGAAAAACCATTTGAAAAACAACAAAATCCTGGTAGATGACAGGGAGAAAATTATTGTCGGCCACAAATAGCAACCCTTATAGGTTTTAAGGATATATGGGAGAGGATACCGTTTCTTCAAAGCCCATTATTTTGTAACTTTGCACAAAGGAAAACGAAACTAAAACCGGGGCTTACGAACAAACCAATGATCGGAGGATATTATGGCACTTACATTTTTCAAAACGAATAGAAACAAGCAGTTCAATTACAAACCCGTTTACTGGGACAAGGCTAAAGAAGAGCGCAACAAGCGTTTGAAGACCGCATTTGAGGAAACCGATAAAGATTACTCGGAAGCCTTGCGTGAGCGCATGGATTTGCGCTGGAAACGCAACAGCCCACAAGCGGCGCAGAAAAATGCCAACCTCAGGGTGTTGGCAATTCTGCTCGTTATAGGAATATTTTTTTACTACATCTTTCTAGCCTAAACCTGATTTTTCTTCTTTATACATGTCAGACATCATCAAACTTCTTCCCGATTCAGTTGCCAACCAGATTGCTGCAGGTGAAGTTGTGCAAAGACCTGCATCGGTAGTAAAAGAACTTCTTGAGAACTCCATCGATGCCGGGGCAACCGATATCAAGCTCATTGTTAAAGATGCAGGACGTACCCTGATCCAGGTAACAGACAACGGCAAAGGAATGTCGGAAAATGACGCCCGAATGAGTTTTGAACGTCATGCCACCAGCAAAATCAAAAATGCCAGTGACTTATGGGCTCTCACTACTATGGGTTTCAGGGGTGAAGCCCTGGCTTCTATTGCTTCTGTGGCAAGGGTTGAGCTCAAAACACGCTCTGCTGACACTCCGCTGGCTACCGAAATTTTCATGGAAGGTTCAAAGCTCGAAACGCAGCAACAATGCCAGGCACCCATAGGTACAACCATTATCGTTAAGAACTTGTTTTTCAACACCCCTGCCCGGCGAAATTTTCTCAAATCAGACAATGTAGAAAAAGCTCATGTCTTCAACGAATTCATCAGGATAGCACTGGCTCACCCCCAGGTGGCATTCAGCTATTATCACAACAACCAGCTTGTCACACAGGCAGGCACAGGCAACCTGGGTAGCAGAATTATCAACCTCTTTGGCAGCCATTACAAACCAAGACTTATCCCCATCGAAGAAGACACCCAGATTGTCAGCATTCAGGGATATATTCTCAAACCCGAATACGCCAAAAAACGAAAGTCTGACCAATATTTCTTTGTCAATAACAGATTTATCAAGTCCCCATATCTCAACCATGCTGTAGAAAACGGTTTTGAGGAACTCATACCAGACGATTCTTATCCTGCTTTTTTTCTTTTTCTGCAAATAGATCCGGCTCAAATTGACGTGAATGTCCATCCCACCAAAACAGAAATCAAGTTTCAGGATGAAAAGCTGATTTACCAGATCATAAAAGCGGCTGTTAAGCGCAGCCTGGGAAAATTCAACATTGTTCCAAGTCTTGATTTTGAGCGGGAAACAGCCTTTGACGATGTGAGATTTGATAAAACCAAGCCTGTAGTTGCCCCCACTATAGACGTAAACCCGAATTTCAATCCCTTTGAACAGGAAAAAAGTACAGGAAGTTCAGGAAAAAATCTCACTTCCAGGGCCAATCCCAGGCAATGGGAAAAACTTTTCCCTCAGCCCGGCAGAGCTGCCAGCCAGGAAAGCCAGCAACAAAATATGGAGCCTGGTCATTACACATCGCAACAAACCATCATAAACCCCGACTGGCAAGAAAGTCAGGACAAACCCCAGGGAAAAAAGTTCATGCACCTGCAGGGACGATATATCCTCACCTCCATAAAATCCGGACTGATGATAATCGACCAGCAGCGGGCACACGAAAGAATTCTTTTCGAGAAACACCTGAAAATGCTTGAAAACCGTAAAGTTGCATCCCAAACGCTGCTTTTTCCCGAACAAATCAAACTTACTGAGCCCGATGCTGATCTGCTCAGGGAAATCCGCACCGAAATAGCATCACTGGGATTCGATATCAGCGATTACAGTCATAACTCTTACATGATCAATGCAGTACCTGCCGACCTGGCAGACAATGAAAACCTGCAGTGGATTATGGAATCGATACTGGAAAACTTTAAAAAAAATAATGCCACCATAAAACTGGATACCAGGGTAAATCTGGCCCGGTCGCTGGCCAAAAGTCTTTCTGTGAAAACAGGCAAACCCCTCACCACAGAAGAGATGAATGCCCTAACAGATGAATTGTTTTCCTGCGAAATGCCCTACCAGACACCCTCCGGAAAACCTACCCTCAATATGCTGGGGATGGATGAAATAGGAGATAAATTCAAGTAATTGAATTTGCTTTGACAAAAATTATCTTACAAAAATCGTATTTTTGCCGTTTTGCTGACAATGCGAGGCTTTTATGAGCCCTACAGTTATCTGCATCAATATCACATATTTTTTTGCCGGTATAAACATACCCACTACATGCTTGTTAGTTTTTCGATTATAAACATTTCTTTTTATGCAACAATTCAGGCCCGGAGGTTTCACTTTGTTACCCCCAATAGTAAAAAATCTTTTGATTATCAATGGTTTGTTTTACCTGGCAACCATTGCTGTAGGTAATTCTTTCGGAATCGACCTTTACAGGGTGCTGGGATTACACTTTCCGGGAGCCCAGAATTTTGCACCCTATCAGTTTATCACGTACATGTTTATGCACGGGAGCCCTACACACCTGTTTTTCAATATGTTTGCCCTTTGGATGTTTGGCAATGTGCTCGAAAATGTATGGGGCCCCAAAAGGTTTGTGCTCTACTATATCATTACAGGACTGGGGGCAGCCCTGCTGCATTATGCTATTCTTTACTGGCAGATGCTTCCCACATTGCGGGCCGTAAACGAAGTACTCAACAACCCCGACCATGAAAGCCTGAAACTGTTTCTGGAATCAGAATATTTTAAAATAGGGTCACAGGAAATCAACAACAATTTCCGTTTGTTTATAAGGGATTACAACAGTCTTATCAACGATGCACCCAACCAGGCCATGGTGCGGGCAGTAAACTTCCTTAATCAATACAAGATTGACTTTCTGAACCTGCCAGTGGTTGTAGGAGCTTCAGGAGCAGTTTTTGGTATTTTGCTTGCCTTTGGTATGCTTTTCCCCAACTCAATGATTTATCTTTTCTTTGCCATACCCATCAAGGCAAAATATTTTGTGATTGCCTATGGGGTTATGGAGTTGTATTTTGGCATATCCCGCCCGGGAAGCAATGTAGCACACTTTGCACACCTTGGAGGGATGTTGTTCGGTTACCTGCTGATAAGATACTGGAAAAGCAAAGGAAAATTGTACTAAGGACACAGGCAGATGAAATTTGCATGGTTAAGTTCTAAACACACAAAGCCTGTCCCGACCATTCGGGAAGGATGATTAAATGGGAACGAAAGATAATGCAGCCAGAAATAAAAGGCGCGTAACGCTGAAATTATGGTAGAAATCTTTTGTATTGTTTCAGGCGTTGGTAAAAGTCTAAAAGAGAGTAAAAAGAAAAATTATGCAATCATCTATATTTAGTGAAATACGCGATTTTTTTGCACGAGGTTCGGTGCTTTCCCGCCTCATTGGCATCAATTTAGCCATTTTTGTGCTGGTTGGGATTATCCGTGTACTGTTTTTCCTGTTTGATGCACCATCAGCCTATAATGGCATCATCAACTGGTTTGGAGTGCCTTCCAATACAGATACGCTCCTCACACGTCCCTGGACGCTGTTCACCTATATGTTTCTGCATTTTGACCTTTTCCATATTTTCTTCAATATGTTTATGCTCTATATTGGAGGACGTTTATTCAGGGAGTTTCTGGGAGAAAACCGGATGACAGGGACTTACCTCATTGGGGGACTTGTAGGAGCCATGTTTTTTATTCTTGCCTATAATTTTTTCCCGGTATTCAGCCAGGACAAACACCTGGCAGTAGCCATTGGTGCTTCAGCATCTGTATTGGCCATTTTTATTGCCGCAGCTACATACATGCCGAATTATGAACTTCCTCTCATTATCCTGGGACGGATAAGGCTTAAATATATTGCGATTTTCTTTGTGGTGATAGATTTGCTGAGTATCGACAAGGGCAATTCAGGAGGACACCTGGCTCACCTCGGAGGGGCTTTATGGGGATTTGTATACGTAATGCTTTTAAAAAGCGGCAAAGACCCGGGAAAGTTTGTAAGCATGTGGGTTAGAGCCATTGGAACTATTTTCAACCCAAAGCCGAAAATGCGTGTGGAGTACCGGAGCAAAAAACCTGTCAGCGATGAAGAATACAACCGGCACCGGGTGGAAAACCAAAAAAGGATGGATCATATCCTCGATAAAATATCTAAGCACGGTTACCAGAGTCTGTCCAGCGAAGAAAAGGAAATTCTTTTCAGAATGAGTAACAAGGATTAACCCCAATCAGCGTTTATCGTGAAAACCCGAAAAAACAAGTCCTTTTTTACATGGATTATTCTCCTGCTGAATCAAATTGCGGTATTTTCACTGCTTTTGGTGTATGTTGGGGTAAGAGTCAGTCCTGCCGATTTCTGGCCGCTGGCCTTTGCAGGACTAATATATCCAGCTCTCTTAATTGTCAATTTGCTATTCATTGTATACTGGCTGGTAAGATTACGAATATACTTTCTTATTTCGCTGGTTACGATTCTCCTGGGATGGTCTCATGTTCTGAGTTTCGTAGGGTTCAGCAACACCTCAGCCAGTTTGCCGGCAGAAGGAAGAAACATCAGTGTATTAAGTTATAATGTAAGGGTATTTGACCTGTACAATTATGGCCCGGGCTGGGAACTGAATTTTACCCAGCGCAATAATATTTTTCGCTTTTTGCAGGAAAAGGATTTTGATATCATTTGCTTCCAGGAGTTTGTGCACGATAAAGGGGGCGCTTTCAAAACCCTTGATACCTTACCTGACATCCTGCGGGCACGATATGCACATACCGGCTACAGCAATTCTTCGCGCGACATCAACTTTTTTGGTGTAGCAACTTTTTCTGCCTGGCCCATAATCCACAAGGGAACACTGAACTTCCCCTCGCAGATGAGCAACATAGGCATCTACTCTGACATCGTAATTGACAGCGACACCCTCAGGGTTTACAATGTGCATTTCGAGTCTATAGGGCTGAGCCCGGAGGACTACGGATTCGTAGAAAGCCTTACCAATGGCGGGCAAATTACCCAAAGGGAGTATTTAAAGCAAGGGAGTTTGCGTATCCTGAAGCGACTAAAGGATGCTTATATTCAAAGAGCAGAACAAGTGGATATAGTTTCGGAACACATAAGCCAGAGTCCTTATCCGGTAATTCTGGCGGGAGATTTCAATGATACTCCTGCCTCCCGGACTTACAGAAATATGACCCGTCAATTGAACGATTCCTTCAGGAGTGGTCGTGGAATAGGTCAAACCTACATTGGGTCTGTTCCGGGCTTCAGGATAGATTATATTATGCACTCAGATGATTTTAAGTCGTATAATTTTACAACTGGCAAACAGGTTTTCTCCGATCATTACCCCATTTGGGTGTGGCTAAACTTGCCATCCGATTAATTTCAGTTAAAAACTTACAGGAGACTAAGCCTTGCAAAATAAAAGACAATATTATACCTTGTATATTCAAATTATTCTTTTTAACTTGCATAAAAATAGAACAAACCAAAAACCTAAAATCAAATTAAATCAAACTAATTAAAATTAATTAAATTAAAATTTTACAGAATGAAGAAAATATCTTTGATAGTATTTGTGGTATTGCTGGGAATGGGAAGTTTGAAGGCCCAGGATTACAAAACAGGGATAGGTGTGCGCGGTGGATTTTATAGCGGACTGTCCATTAAGCATTTTATATCCGGGAGTGATGCCATTGAAGGAGTCATTGCTACTCACTACCGCGGTGTTGTTCTTGCTGCTATGTATCAAAAACACACCAATGCCTTTGATGCCCCAGGTCTCAACTGGTATTATGGTCCTGGTGCCCACCTGGGTTTTTATGACCGCAGGTACAGCCCCTGGTATGGCTCAAGTGATACTGGAAACTTTAGCACCATTGGCGTTTTGGGGGTTATAGGACTTGAATACAAAATAGAGGATCTGCCCATTACCGTCGGATTTGACGTTACCCCTGCTTTGAACCTTATACCCAATGTGCAATTTTGGATAGGTGCAGGTGTAACCCTCAGATATACAATCAACTAACCATTACAGAATACCTGCAAAATACAGGTTAAAAAAAAAGGTTGTCCTTAAATAGACAACCTTTTTTTTATTTAGGTGGGTGGCTAATGGGATTCGAACCCACGACCCTCAGAACCACAATCTGATGCTCTAACCTACTGAGCTA
>RECE01000356.1 GCA_007694165.1 Bacteroidota bacterium | reverse complement strand
AGAAAGTACAGCAAAAGAATAGTATAACAGGCAAGCTTATTATCAAGGCAGATGGTTTTTCTGATTTTTATCCATCCGGAATTTGTTTAAAATGGATTCTTCTTGTTCAGTGAACGGGATTGTACAATAAAAGATATAGTAGCATGCGAAACAGAAACGCAAAATTATTCTTTCTTTTTTCATTGAGTTTGCTGTTGCTGGGAATGATTATATTCTGGCAATCAAACGTATCCTCTTCTTTCAGGGTGGAGGATCGTGATTTTAGTATTGACAGGGAACTGGATGTTATCCGCATTGAGATGGAAAGCCTCTCCGGGGAAGATAAAATAGTTCTTCATAAAGATGACCAGGGGCGCTGGAGGCTTGATGGCTCTTTATATGCCAATGATTTGGCAGTCAGGGAGCTGCTTGGGGTTTTGGAGCGTTTGGCAGTAAGACAACCTGTTAGCATTGCCAACAGAAACCGGGTTGAAGAGATGTTGCTACAGGAGGGAGTGTTGGTTGATGTTTTTATCATGGCCCACAGGGTAAACTTTGGCAACTTTCGTCATTTTCCTTATGAAAGAAGATACCAGTCTGTAATTATAGGACCCGATACACCCGACGGAGAGAGCACCTATATGAGGAAGACATCATCGGATGTGGCTTTTAAAGTGCTGCGACCCGGTTATGAAACCGGTATTTCGGAAGTGTTCAGGCCCGAGCAACGAATGTGGCGCGATCCCGTCATATTTGATGTCGAATATGAATCCATTTATTCTGTTAGTGTTGCTGTGTATGAAAATAAAGGAGAGTCATTTGTGCTGAAACCCCTCACGGGAACAGATTATAAGTTTTTCAGTGCAGAGAATAACGGAGAAAAGTTGCATTTTCAGGCAGATACCGCCCGTGTATTGAGGTTTTTGTCATCTTTCAGGGATATTCATTATGAGCGTTTACCTGATGCCGAGGGCGAAAAAATCAGAAAAGAGTTGATGTTTGAGCAACCCTTTATGGAGATTTCCGTAAAAACTAAAGATGGCATGCAGACCAGCATAAGGGCTTTTGCCAGAAAAACACCTGAAGATGATTTCAGGGGCAAAGAGGGGATCAGTCAGGACCCCAACAGGTTCTATGTTCAGGTAAATGAGGGAGAATATGCACTGGCACAATATTATGTATTTAACCGAATCTTGAGGCCCTTATCCTTTTTTAAAAATAAACCTGCTGAGCCACCATCGGATTAGATTAAAGAATTATCTTTGCACACGTATCATAAAAACAGGTAAAAATGAAGTTTATTGTATCGAGCAGTCTGCTATTGAAGCAGTTACAGTCAATCAGTGGTGTATTGAGCACCAACAATACCTTACCTATTCTGGACAACTTCCTGTTTGAGTTGAATGACAATGAGCTGAAAGTGTCCGCATCAGATCTGGAAACCACCATGACAGCCCGCCTTACGGTAGATATGGCTGAAGATGAGGGCAACATAGCCATTCCTGCCAAACTATTACTGGATACTCTGAAAACTTTTTCAGACATCCCGATTACACTGGAAATAGATAAGGAAAATTTTGGTGTCAGCCTCCTTGCAGGTGAAGGAAAATATCGCCTTGCAGGTCAGGACGGCGCAGAATATCCTACTCCTGCCCAGCTGGAGGATGCAACCAACCTGAAAATAGAATCAGACATACTGCACAATGCCATCAGCAAAACCATCTTTGCCGCAAGTAATGATGAGCTGAGGCCTACTATGACAGGTGTGTATGTAGAACTCACTACCGACAATATCACTTTTGTAGCCACTGACGCCCATAAGCTCGTGCGCTATCGTCGCAATGATATCAAGGGGGAAGAGAGTGCAGCATTTATACTACCCAAAAAGCCCCTTAATCAGCTTAAAGGTATCCTGGCCATGGGCGATGCTCCGGTAGATATAGAATTCAATGAGAAGAACGCACGGTTTAACTTCAGGAACATAACCATGACCTGCCGCCTGATAGATGGTAAATATCCCAACTATTCTGCAGTTATTCCTTTGGAAAACCCCAACAAGTTAACGCTGGACCGCTCTCCGTTTCTGAATGCCATCAGAAGGGTTTCTTTGTTTTCTAACCAGGCAACCTACCAGGTTAAGTTTAAGATTGCCGGAACAGAATTGCACCTTATGGCCGAAGACCTCGACTATAGCAATGAGGCAAAGGAAAGACTCAACTGCCATTTCGAAGGCAACGACATGGAAATTGGCTTCAACAGTAAGTTTATGGTAGAAATGCTTAACAACCTTGAAACAGATCAGGTGGTAATGGAAATGTCTGAACCCAACAGGGCGGGACTTATTCTTCCACTGGATGACGAAAACAAGGACGAAGACATCCTTATGCTCGTTATGCCTGTAATGCTTAATGCATAACACTGCATCTTCAGTATCTGAAAATAAAACAGGGAACATTTTCAATGCTCCCTGTTTTGTTTTTATACCCACTGTGAAAGTTCCAGCCAGCGGTTTTCTTTTTCATGAAGATCTTTTTCGATTTGCTCGTAGAAAGCTGAGATCTTCTGCAATTCATCCGGAGAGAGTTTTCCGGAGTTCATCTTGTCAATAGTTTCCTTTTTCCTTACTTCAAGCTCCCCGATGGCCTTTTCCAGCTCGTCAAATTCCTTCAGTTCCTTAAAGGTAAGTTTGGTTTTTTCTTTGGGTTTCGCGATTTCAATTTTTGGGGCTGCTACCTTACCGGTTTTCTTGATCTGCTGTTTTTCCTCTGCTTTCTTATCCTGGTATTCGGTATAATTACCGGGGAAATCCTTGATTTTTCCGTCTCCTTCAAAGACAAAAACATGATCTACCAGGTTGTCAAGAAAATAACGGTCATGAGACACAACAATGAGGCATCCCGGAAAATTTTCCAGAAAGTCTTCCAGAACGTTAAGTGTGGCAATATCAAGGTCATTGGTAGGCTCATCCAGAATGAGGAAGTTGGGATTTTTCATCAATATGGTGAGCAGGTGCAGGCGCCTTCTTTCTCCTCCGCTGAGTTTTCGTACCAAATCATTCTGGGAGGAGTGGGGAAAGTTGAAATACTGCAGGAATTGCGAGGCAGACATGGTTACATCCTTGCCAACCTTAATACTCTCAGCAATATCCTTGATTACATCAATCACTCTTTTGCTTTCATCAACCTTAATACCCTCCTGGGTATAGTAACCAAACTCTACTGTTTCCCCAATGCTTACCTTACCCGTATCGGGTTTTAATTTTTGGGTAATGATGTTGAGCAGGGTGGTTTTTCCTGAACCGTTCATTCCCACAATACCAGCCTTTTCTTTCTTTTTGAAGATATAGGAGAAATTATCGATAATTACCTTTTCGTCAAACTGTTTGGAAACATTTTCCAGCTCCAGGATTTTTTTACCCATACGAGCCGACTGCATAATGATTTCACCCGGTTGGTTGGTGGATTGACCCGATGCTGTTTCCTTCAATTCATGAAAGGCAGTGATTCGGGCTTTGGATTTTGTGGTCCGTGCCTTGGGTTGGCGCCTCATCCATTCTGTCTCTTTTTTGAGCAGGTTGCGTGCTTTTTCGGTTCTTATCTGCAAATCGGCTTCCCGTTCCTGTTTTTTATCCAGGAAATATGCATAATTGCCCTTGTAATGGTAAATGTTTCCATGCTCAAGTTCAAGTATTTCATTGCATACATTGTCAAGAAAATATCTGTCGTGGGTTACCATCAATATCGTAAGCTTTTGCTTTGCCAGGTATTCTTCCAGCCATTCGATCATTTGCAGGTCGAGATGGTTGGTGGGTTCATCCAATATGATGAAATCAGCCTCTTCCACAAGTATTTTTGCCAAAGCCACCCTTTTGATTTGTCCGCCGGATAGTTCGCCTACAGGCTGGTCAAAATCATCAATTTTTAACTGAGAGAGGATTTGCCGAATTTTGGCTTCCATGTTCCATGCCTGCAGTTCATCCATCTTGCCCATAAGCTTTTGCAGGTATTCAGTGTCGGCCTTTTGCGGATCCTGTTCTTGCAGTCTCACCTGCTTTTCATATTCTCTCAGGGTGCTGATAACCGGGCTGTCATCATTGAGGATGGTTTGTATTACTGTGGGTTCGGGAGCAAACACCGGATTCTGGTCAAGGTATGCAATGCGCAGACCTTTTCTGAAATTGCATGAGCCCGAATCAGGGATGTCTTTTTGCATCATGATATTGAGCAAAGTGGTTTTGCCTGCACCATTGCGGGCTATCAACCCTACCTTCTGCCCCTGGTCAATGCCGAAGCTGATGTTTTCAAACAATAGTTTTTCTGCGTAAGCTTTACTGAGGTTGTCTGCCTGGAAATAGTTCATTATCGTAAAAAAGTTTTTTGCGAAATTACGCTATTTTCGCCTTATAGCTCTCATATCATTTCCGCAAGAGCATAAAAAAAAGCCTTGTATTTTCTACAAAGCTTTTATGGCAGAGATGTGTGAAATCTGTCAGGCAACTCTTACATTGACTGCTTTCTTCCCTTTTTCATCTTCGGCAATCTCAAAAGTTACTTTGTCATCGTTTCTGATTTGGTCAAGCAAGCCTGTGTGATGAACAAAAACATCTTTTCCTGTTGCTTCATCCAGAATAAAACCGAAGCCTTTTTTCTCATTGAAGAATTTAACTGTTCCGTTTTCCATTTTAGAATTAGATTTAATGCGTTATAATAGATTTAACACTCAAAAATACAAATTTTTGTAACATAAGCAAATCTTTTTTATAAATATATGCATGATTATCAGCGATTTTATGAAAAACAGTCCATTTGAAACATCGAAAATCGCAAATTCAACCCAATGAAAAAGTGACGGGGAATGAAATTAGTGGCGGGGTCACTTGAAGTGGCCCCGTCACCAGCAACCATTTAAAATGTGAAGATGACGGGGTGACTACAGCTCACCCCGCCACTAAAAAGTAGTTTAATGGACGGGCGATCTAGAAGTCCTCTGAGCAAAGTGTCTTTAAAATAGTGGCGGGGTCACTTGAAATGGCCCCGTCACCTGTAGTAATGTAAAAAGTAAAAAGAAAAATGGCCGGGTAGTTTCCGTAAATTAATTAAGTGCAAGCAGAGAAAAAGGTTTACGTTGTTATGAAACTACCACGGCCGTTTTTACAAAGGTAATTTAAAAATATTGGATTTCATCAACCAGCTGCCAGGGTTCTTTTATCAGGTGGGGATTTTTGTCAATATGTATCAGACCACTGATAGAAAGTTTTTTTACAATGAAATGACTTTGCCCCTCGGAGTCAGCGTATTTGATGATAATCAAAGAACCAATCTTGATAATGAAGTTTTCAACGCCCTGGGCTACATCCATTAATACATCCTTTGCCTGGATAATGTCAGGGTTTTTGCAGGGTTTGGAAGTAAAGCATTTGTAGATATCATCAATGATGTCATATACTTGGGTGGTAGGCATTTCCTCACGTGTACGGGTCATGAATTCATTGTATCCAATTTCGGATTGCTCGTGACTATAGGCTGTAAGACCTACAATTTTTGTAAGTTTTATAACTGCATTGTAGCAATTAATGCTTTCGTCCTGATTTTCGGTTTCAAACCAGGATATTACCGGTACATAGCGGTGCAGCTTTCTTTTTTTGTAATCTGAGTTGATTGAGTTGAAAGAAACATAATCATGAAATGCACTTTGCAGGATATAAATCTGGTCTTTAAGCCTGAGAATTTCGTCATGGTGCTTTTTCTCCATTTTATCAAGTTTACGTTCGTAATACTTGTAGTATTGCTTCATAAACTCGTTCTGCGGACCTGCAGCCACCAGTCGCTGTCCTTCTTCTGTGTCCAGAAACTGGTCAAAGTTTTCAATGAATTTCTCTGCAATTTTTTCTGCCTGCTTGTTGTAGGCGGTTTCGTATTTCCAGGTGTTTTTCGGGTTAAGGATATGGGGATCTACACCTTTAACCTCTTTGGGAATACTCAACCCGAAAGGTACTACCTCTTCCACCGGGGCATTGTCCAGAGAACCATCCAAAATAGCCCTGATGATGTTACGTGTGGATTCCAGATCGATTCGCTGTCCTATTCCGTAAGGCCCCCCAATCCATCCGGTGTTTACCAGGTAGGCTGTTGCGCCATGCTTTTTCATTTTGTCGGCCAGCTGCCTGGCATAAATGGTAGGGTGTACCATCAGGAAAGCAGCTCCAAAGGCGGAAGAAAAAGTAGGCAAAGGTTCTTTTACTCCTCTTTCGGTACCAGCCAGCTTGCTGGTGTAGCCACTGAGAAAATAATACATGGCCTGGTCGCGGGTTAGTCTTGACACCGGAGGCAAAACGCCAAAGGCATCGGCGGTGAGGAAGATAATCTTTTTAGGATGCGTTCCCTTGCTCACAGGCTTGACAATGTTGTCGATATGGTGGATAGGATAAGAAACGCGGGTGTTTTCGGTTTTGGTGGTGTCGTAAAAATTGATTTCACCGGTTTTGGTATTGTACACCACATTCTCAAGCAATGCGTTGCGACGGATGGCATTGTAAATATCGGGTTCCTTCTCTTTGCTTAGGTTGATACATTTGGCATAACAACCTCCTTCAAAGTTAAATATTCCTTCGTCGTCCCATCCATGCTCATCATCTCCAATCAGGTAACGTTCGGGGTCGGCTGAAAGTGTAGTTTTACCGGTGCCCGAAAGCCCGAAAAAGATAGCGGTATCTCCATTTTTGCCCATGTTGGCAGAGCAGTGCATAGAGGCCATTCCCTCAAGAGGAAGATAATAATTCATGATGGAAAAGAATCCTTTCTTTATTTCTCCACCATACCAGGTGCCTCCTACCAGCGACATCTTCTCTTTAAGATTGAAAGCTACATAGACATCGGAGTTGAGGTTTTGCTCTTCCCAGCGTTCGTTGATAGTTTTGCACGCATTGAGCATGACAAAGTCGGGTTGAAAGTTCAATAGTTCTTCATCGGTAGGCCGGATGAACATATTCTTTACAAAATGTGCCATCCATGCAACTTCTGTAATTACCCTGATTTTCAGCCTTGAATTTTCATTGGCACCGCAAAATGCATCCATTACATAAAGCTTCTTGCCATGAAACTGTTGTAGAGTAGTTTCTTTGAGCTCATCCCAAACCTTTTCGTTGATAGGATGATTGTCAGAACGTTTTGCATTGGGTCCTGCCCACCAGATGTTGTTCTTGGAAGAATCCTCCTTCACAATGTATTTGTCCTTGGGCGAGCGGCCTGTAAAGATGCCTGTGTCGACAGCTACGGCACCATTGCTGGTTTCAAAGCCTTTTTCGAAACCTTCAAGGGAAGGGTCGGTTTCATGCTCAAACAATTCGTCATACGACAGATTGTAGTAGATTTCTGTTGTGTCCTTTATACCATAAATGGTAAGGTCCGGTGGAAGGACCTGGATCGCTTCTGTTTTTTGGTTCATAAGGGTTTTTTGTTTGCAGCTGATTGCTCGCTGTTTTTAAATAATGTGTTTTGATGCCGCCAAAATTATAAAAAAACATACTAAGGTTATAAATAATTCAATAAAAATATCAAATTAATTGTTTTTTCGATTTGGAATGCGGAATTTTCCATCAAATGATATATTTCTCTTTTGTTCGATTCGAAATTTATCTAAGAGAACAATACAGGGATTATGATGGTTATAACTATTGTTAAAAAAAAAATATTGGATATGACTCAACTCACTGCTATTCTTGAACAGATAGACCATACAGATCCTGCCGCTTACGGGAAAACACGAAACTTTATCGATGGTGCGGTAACACGGCTTTCACCTTACATATCAAGAGGGGTCATCAGCACGCGCTTTGTTATGGAAAGGCTGCTGGAGAGAGGAATTCATCCTCAAAAAATGAATAAACTTTTGCAGGAGCTTGCCTGGAGAGATTACTTTCAGCAGGTATGGGTGCACAAGGGTGAGGAAATCAACAGTGATATGAAATTTGCTCAGCAGAATGTATCTCACCGGGAGATGCCCTGTGCAGTTTTGGATGCGCAGACAGGCATAGAAGCCATTGACGAGGGGATTCGTGAATTTTACCAGACAGGATATATGCACAATCACCTGCGAATGTATGTTGCTTCCATAGCATGCAATGTGGGCGGAAGCTACTGGAAAACCCCGGCCCGTTGGCTCTATTACCATTTGCTGGATGCTGACTGGGCCAGCAATGCGCTTAGTTGGCAATGGGTAGCCGGTACTTTCAGCAGTAAAAAATACAATGCCAACCAGCAAAATATCAATAAATACTGCTATTCTACTCAGAAAAATACATTTCTGGATGTAAGCTATGAGGAGCTTGCTGAAATGGAAGTGCCCGAAATTCTCCAAAGGACCTGTATACCCAACCTTGTAACCCGTTTACCCGAAAATACGGTGAATGAATGGGACCCGCAATTGCCGGTGCTTTTGTATAACTTTTACAATCTTGACCCTCTGTGGAAGAAAGAGACCAAAGCAAATCGTGTTCTTCTGCTTGAACCCACTCATTTTGAGAAGTATCCTGTATCGGATAAGACCATGGACTTTGTGCTGGAGCTTACACGAAACATTGAAGGGATACAGGTGTTTTCCGGAGAGTTTGATGATTTTGTGCAGACTTTTCATCCTGAGAAAATATTTTTCAAAGAACACCCGCTAAACCGACATTACCGCGGAACTGAAGAGCCCCGTGATTGGATGTTTGATGTGAAAGGCTATTTCCCTTCTTTTTTCGGCTTCTGGAAAAAGTGTGAAAAACAGTTTCCTTTCCGATAAATAAATCATGAAAGTCTGACCCGCAAAATCTTTCTGTAACCAACCCAATGTCTGATGGCCGCCAAAATGGTTAAAAAGGAAAACTTTCCTTCAAAGATTTGCCCGGTTTGCGGTCTGCCTTTTTTGTGGCGCAGGAAGTGGGCGCTGACATGGGATAGCGTGGTGTACTGCAGCCAGCGATGTAAAAATTCAAAAAACAAAAAAGCATGAGCACAATTTCTCTTGTATTTCCCCATCAGTTATTCGAAAAATCGCCTTTGCCATTTGATAAAGGGGAGGCGTACCTTGTGGAAGAACCGCTGTTCTTTACACAATACAACTTCCATAAACAAAAGCTGGCATTCATGAGAGCTTCCATGAAGTTCTATGAAAATTTTTTAAAAGAAAAGGGAGTTAAAGTCCGGTACATATCCTGCCAGGAAAAGGAATCGGATATCCGGGAGCTGATTTCCCGGCTCAGTAAGGAGGGTGTGGCTGTGATACACTATATTGATCCCACAGATGACTGGCTTAGACAGCGACTGAAAAAGAGCGGCGATGAGCACGAAGTCAGTTTTAAGGTGCATGAAACTCCTTTGTTTATCAATTCGCGCAAAGAGATCGAAGACTACTTTGCCGACAAGAAAAGATATTATCACTCCGATTTTTATACTGATCAGCGCAAAAAAAGAAAACTATTGCTGGAGGATGATAAGAAGCCCCTGGGAGGGAAGTGGAGTTATGATGCCGAAAACAGGAAAAAGTATCCTGCCCTTAAAAAACCGCCCCTGATTACACTTCCGGAACAAAACGAATATTATGAAGAGGCTGTTTCCTATGTGGAAAAGTATTTTGGAGGCAATTATGGTTCGCTGAGTGAGAAACCTTTCTATCCTGTTACCCATGAAAGTGCTGCAGAGTGGATGGAGAATTTTTTTACAGAAAGATTTAAAGAGTTCGGTCCTTATGAGGATTCTATTGTTTCCAATGAAGGAATACTGAATCACAGTGTGCTTTCGCCCATGCTCAATACCGGGCTGCTGACCCCGAATCAGGTATTGGATGCTGCAATGAAATACAGTTCGGAAAATGAAATTCCGCTCAATTCCCTGGAAGGATTTATCAGACAGGTGGTGGGATGGAGAGAGTTTATCCGTGCCCTTTATGAATTGAAAGGGAGAGAAGAGCGAACCCGCAATTTCTGGGGTTTTTCACGAAAAATTCCCGGTTCCTTCTATGATGGCACCACGGGGATTGAACCGGTAGATATTGTTATCAAAAGGGTTTTGAAAACCGGTTATTGTCATCACATTGAAAGGTTGATGGTACTGGGAAATTTTATGCTGTTGTGCGAGTTTGATCCCGATGAAGTATACCAATGGTTTATGGAATTATTTATAGATGCATGGGACTGGGTGATGGTGCCCAATGTTTATGGTATGAGTCAATTCGCTGATGGTGGGCTTATGGCCACCAAACCCTATTTCAGTGGTAGCAATTATCTAATGAAGATGAGTGACTTTCCCAAAGGCGACTGGCAAAAGACCTGGGATGGGCTTTTCTGGCGTTTTATGTATCAACACCGCGACTTTCTGGGAAAAAATCCCCGATTGGGAATGTTGCTGCGCACACTGGAAAAGATGGATCAAGAAAAGAGAGAGGCCCATTTTACCAATGCAGAAAAATTCCTCAACCAACTCAACGCATAATCCGGGGTAATTAAAAACTCTTTTTTGCCGGATCGATTTTTCCGTAAAAATACCCATTGTTGAGCCCGGTTGTTTTCGTATATTTCGCATCTGTTTTAACATAATTGTTGAAGATAAAAATTGAAGCTATGACTAAAACATCCTTTGAACCGCAAAAGATTCTGTTTCCCATGCCGGTAAGCCTGGTGGTAACGGGCACTATTGAGAAAGCCAATATTGTAACCATTGCCTGGGTGAGTTTGCTTACCAGTTCACCACCTACTATAGGAATTTCAGTGGGTACCCGGGGTTTTTCAGGAGATGAGATACTGAAAAACAAGCACTTTACAGTTAATATTGCAGGAACTGATATCATGACGGAAGCTGATTATTGTGGAATTACATCCGGCAAAGAAGTGGATAAGTTTGAAAAGACCGGTTTAACAAGAGTTCCGTCACTGAAGATTCCTTCACCTATTATTAAGGAATGCCCATTAAACATTGAATGTGAGCTGGTGTCATCATCTCTTGTAGGGAAGACCAATCATTTTATTGGCAAAATCCTGCAGATACACATGGATACCGATAAACTAAGAGATCCCGATAATCCGGGTTCTTATATTGCAGAAGCGATGGATCCTTTAATATACATGGGTGGAGCAAGAGAATACCGAAAGCTGGGAGAAAAAATAGGAGATGCTTACAGCATAGGAAGGAAGTTGGGATAAAGTTGTTTTTGTTTGGGTTGAAATATGTGTATTATTTGTTAAGAGGTGTTTCGATGTTTTTTTTTGCAGAACCTGAAAAATGATTTTAGTGTATATTTTATTATAGTGTATCAATAAAAAATGTAATTTTGTATTATTATTAACAAATTATGCCTGACAAATGAACGAAAACGAAAACAGGTTTCTTACTGATACAGATCTTTGGCTTTTGATCGCCCAAAGTTCGGTTGGAGATTCTTATCGCCCATTAAATTTGCGTGGAGCAATACTTTCCGGGGCTAATTTAGCGGGTGCTGATTTGTCAGGAGCCAACTTCTCAAAAGCAGATTTACGTGGGGCCAATTTGCAGGGAGCAAACCTCTCGGGAGCATTTCTTGCCAATGCAGATTTAAGCCATGCCAACCTGACGGGGGCAACGGTTGATGCAAGTGTTTTGGCAGGAGCCAATCTTAGTCATGCGAAAATTGACGAGGCTGATTTTTCCGATTGCAACATGGCTGAAGCAGATTTGACCAAAGTTTCGGCTATCAATTGTGACTTTACCCGCTCTGATTTGTCCAAGTGCATTATTCGGTATGGCGAACTTACCCGTGCCAATATGTTTAAAACCAATCTGTCGGGTGCCGACCTAACCGGAGCCGATGTGCTGGAAGCCAATCTTGCACGTACCTATTTCAACGATACTGTAATGGAGGGCATTATTAACCTGGAAAGGGCCGTGGGGTATAAGGGGTGAGGCTGAGGACGAGGCTGAGCGGAGCGAAGTCCCGCGACCGAAGGGAAGCGGGATT
>RECE01000355.1 GCA_007694165.1 Bacteroidota bacterium | reverse complement strand
ACTCAGAGAAATGCAGACCCTTGTAAAAACCATAGGGGTTTCCTTTTTTATCCTGGGCTTGGGAGATGTGAGACAATTTTTTCGCAACATGAAATCTCTTAGTAAAGTATTGAGTTTTAGCTGGCCCAAAGAATTTATACAGGGCCGGCACTACCGGGTAAAAATCATCAGTATCGACAAAAGTCTGCGAGGAACCGGTGCCTTCCGCCGCTTGTTTACCCCTGCCGTTGCATATGCCGACCGGGAAGGAATACCCATGGTGCTGGAAACCCACAACCCTTCCAATGTAGGATTGTACGAGCATTTTGGTTTTGAACTGGTAAAAACCATTGCTTCACCCGACACTCCCGTACAACAATATTGTATGATCAGAAGGCCTGTAAAACAATTAATTTGATTCTTATATTTGTTGCTTCATTCCCTGTAAAAACACAAATGCCTAACCATGACAAAAAAACTTACCCCCGAGCAAATCAACCCATGGGTTGAAAAAATCATCAACAACAAAAGCATTTTCAGCGCCATTTTCCATGTGGAGAATGAAGACCGCTCCTTTGTGCATACCGCTGCCGCAGGCGATATTCAACCCGACAGCAAATATTTCATTGCCAGCACCACCAAGCTTTATGTATCGGCTGTGCTGCTGCGACTGATGGAGGAGGGGAAGATTTCGCTGGAAGACAAGCTGGACAAACACCTCCCCGATGAGATGGTGCAAGGACTGCATAAATACAAAGGCACCGATTACAGCCGGCAGCTTACCGTGCAGCACCTGCTCTCCAACACCTCGGGCATCCCCGATTACTTTTTCCACAAACAACCCGATGGCAAAACAGCTGCCGATGCCCTCATTGCCGGCGACGACCAGCCCTGGCACCTGGAGAAAACCCTGGAAGTGGTTAAAACCCTCACCCCAAAATTCAAACCCGGCGCCAAAGCCGCCTATTCCGACACCAACTACCAGCTGCTGGGGCGCATCATCGAAAACATAACCGGCAAGCCCATTGAAGAAGTGTTCCGGGAGTTTATTTTCGAGCCCCTCAAATTGCAAAACACTTATTCCTACAAAGACATCACCGACACCAGCCCGGCAAAGTTCTACGCCGGTAGCCAGCCTTTATGGCTGCCCAGGTATATGGCTTCGGTTACTGTGGAAGGGGGAATCGTGTCCACCGCCGAAGAATCGGCCAGGGTATTGCGCGCATTTTTCAATGGTGAGCTCTTTCCCAAAGAACGCATAGAAGCCCTCAAAAAATGGAGGATGCTTTTCTCTCCCGGTGTTTTTTACTTTGGTATCGGTCTGGAGAAAATCTGGGTTCCCTGGATTGCATCCCCTTTTAAACCCATGGGAGAAACACTCGGTTTCTGGGGCCAGACCAGTGCATTTGCTTTCTATAACTCTAAAACCGGATTGTACATGACCGGTACTGCAAATCAATTCAACGGCAAAGGGCATCAGGCAATGGGAAATTTGATGTTTAAATGTATGAAGTCCGCATTGTAGGATCTTTGTTAAAAACCAGAATTTTATTCAATGGCAATGAAGTCACTTTTCTCCCTCATAGCAATAGCCTTTTGTTTTGCATTCTAAAGCATTCACGTGGCATCACAACTTATGGTGAAATGGCCAGGCTTATTGAGTACTGTACCGACCTGGAGGGAAAGTGTACGATTCTGGGCAATTGTGTTGGGAAAACGGACAATTTATAATGCTCATAAAACATACCGTATTTGGTGTATGTTGTTGATATAAAGATTCATAAAGCAACTGGTGCAACGTTTGATATCTGCTAAGAAAAAGCACACTTATGAAACGAACATTCACCTTTGCTATGCTGCTCATATTGTCAGCAGGGCTTTTTGCACAAAACCCCTACCCCCTGGTCACCGACCATTACCATTTAGAAATCTCCTTCGATTACAGGAATGAAACCCTGCAGGGCAACTGCCGGATGACCATCCTTAATCAGTCTGATTCAGCTATTACGCAAATTCCCCTGATACTCTACCGCCTGATGAAGGTAAACACTTTAAAAACCGATGATGGCATTGAGCTGGACTTCCACCAATCGGTGGTACAGTATGAAGATTTTACCAAACTGCAAGTCAACCATATCCTGGTGGACTATGAAATACCACCCCATGGCAGCAGGGTCATTCACATCGATTACGGAGGGCACCTGCTGGGATACACCGAAACCGGGATGCGATACATCACAGACAGAGTCTCTCCGGAGTTTACCCTTATCCGGATGGATGCCTATGCTTACCCCATAATCAGCAAACCGGCATCTGCTTTTTTAATCAATAACATCAGAACCCATCTCTTTGATTACGACATTGTGGTTAGGGTGCCCGACACACTGATGGTGGCCAGTGGCGGCCGGTTACAATCAAAAATCCCTGAAGCTGATAATACAATCACTTATCGTTACGCCAGCAAGAAGCCTGCGTGGAGAATCGATATTGCCATCGCTCCCTACAACCAGTTGAACAGCGAAGTGCTTGATATTTTTTACCTGAATGATGAAGAATCCGCCAGTCGCATTGCTGAATCAGGCACGGATGCTATGCAGCAATATACCCAATGGTGGGGAAAACTCCAGAGCCCTGAGGCTGTTACCATCATCGAAACGGAGAGGAACAGCGGCGGACAGGCCGATGAGCTGGTTATTCTGCTGCCCGAAGAAAGCTTTTCAAACATCAGCAATTTTCACAACCTGTATCATGAGCTGGCACACCTGTGGCATGTTGCCATCAGGGAGAGTGAAGGAAGTTCGCCTCGTTGGGAAGAAGGGCTTGCCGATTTTTCAGCATATCTGCTCAATGAAACCCTTTTCGAAGACAAGGCCGGACTACTGAAAAGAGCAGCAAACCATAACCTTAGAAGACTCAAAAGAGATTTTGACAGAAACCCCGCCCTGCAAAGCATCCCGCTGATGGATTACGGCAACCGACGCATCACCAACTTATCTTACGTGCAGCCCATGGTACTATTTTCTGTTCTGTATTACTGGCTGGGAGAAGAAGTATTCCACCAAACCCTTGCAGGCTTTTACCAGCAACACATCAATACAGGTGCCTCCACACTGGATTTTGTAAACTACTGGAAACAAATGTCGCCATCCATACCTCTGGATACTTTTTTTGAAGACTGGATGTACACAACCCGTTTTACCGAATTTGTGATGGAGGGGAAAGAACTGGATGAGATTGTCAGCCATTATTCACAAAATTAAGTATAACAGGAAACATCAATAAAACCATGAAAGGGATACAACTAACAGTATTGTGTATCCTCATTTTTCTTCAGTTTTCCCTGGCAGAGGAACTGAAAGACTGTAACTGCGAAAAAATAGATGCCAATCTTGTTGCTAAGATTGAAAGAGAATACCCGGAAAATTAATTCTGCTTTATCAGGGAGCGTATTGAACGAAAAGAATGTAATCCGCGCATCACTTTCGATTTATGAGATTTCGCTCAATGCGCGCCCTATTCTTTTTATTCCTTCCTCAATTTCTGGCTCGGTGCTTCCGGAGATGGAAATCCGGATATAAATATTCTTTGATGGCGTGAAAAAGAAAGCATTGCCATTGCTAACATTTACACCATGCTCAGCCAGATGAACTTCCAGGTCAGGATGTTTTTTGGTTGAATGGATTTTTAACCACACAAGAAATCCCCCAAGGGGCTCCTCCCAGCTTGCCTTTTCCCGGGGGATGTGTGTTTTCAGGGCCTTTAATGCAGCTTTCATGCGCTTGCGAAACACCCGCATCATTTTGCGAATATGCAATTCATAGGCACCCGATTGACAAAACCGGTGCATTACGGCCTGGCTCATGGTATTGGAAGACAGATCCAGGGTGGTTTTCAGGGCAGTTAGCCTTTGAATGATGGCCGGATGGGCAATGATCCAGCCCGTGCGCAGGCCCGGCGCGAAAATCTTTGAAAATGAACCCAGGTAAATGACTATTCCTTTGTGGTCCATACTCTTTATGGGCAAATGTACTTTGCCGAAGTACTTCATCTCTTCCTCAAAACCATCTTCCACAATCAGCGTCTGGTGTTGCTCACACAGTTGAAGCAGCTCTTCCCGATTTTCCTGGCTCATGGTAACACCCGTGGGATTGTGAAAGCTGGGCATGCAGTACACCAGCCTGACCCTATGCTTACGGAAAATCTTCCGGAGCAGCTTAATATCCATCCCGTCCTTGTTTACAGGCACTTCCACCACTTTACACCCCAGAAACTGCAGCAAGGGTATCAGCATGGAATAGGTGGGTGATTCAATTACCACCGTATCATCTTTGGAAACAAGGGACTGAAATATCAGTTGCAACGCATTCTGGGAGCCATTGGTTATGAGGATATTTTCATCGGCAGCATGGATGCTGTGCAGGTTCATGTGCCTGAGTATTTCTGTGCGCAAAGGTGCAAAACCCCTTACATCACAATAACCGAAGAATTGTGCATCGGCCATGGCCTCCCGAAAACAACTGCTGAATTGCCTGTGGTCAATCAGGCTGGTATCAGGCTCCAGTCGCTGCAGGTCAATACAACCGGTAGCCTGCGGAACGGAAAGATGCGCTGAGGGGTCCGGTGTTGCAGGCTCGGGCAGGATTAACTCAGAAACGATATCGTTACTTTCCTCAACATCTTCCGGCTCAGCCACTGGCTTTGAGGCCAGGGGCATCCTTTTGCGTACCCGGGTGTAGGAACCCGGGGTGCTTTCCAGGTAACCCAGTGCCCAGAGCTCTTCATACACCTTTACCACTGTACTTCGGTTGATACCCAGTTTTTGTGCCAGCTCGCGCGATGGGGGCATGGCATAGCCTTCCTGAAGCACACCCGATTCAATCTTTTGCATAATCTGTTCCAGCAACTGCTGAAAGACACTACGGGAAAGACTTTTGTCAATATAAGGAAGAAACATGTTTTAAAATTGGATGAGCAAATAAATCATACAATTGGTTCTTTTTTATCATACAATATTACACTTATTTTGCATGAAATTCAATATATAATCACTTTTCTAAGCTTTTACAATATGGAAACACCTTTCACCAACAGCTACGCCGATACCACCCGTGCAGCAGCCTATGCCAGGCTTGATTTCCCCGGTACCTATTACCTGGCTTTCCGGGATTTGCCCAAACTTATTGAGACCTATGCCTCCAAAGGCAAAGCCCTGGATTTTGGATGCGGCGCAGGCCGCTCCACCCGCTTCCTGCAATCGCTGGGCTATGAAACCACCGGCCTGGATATTTCGGCAGAAATGCTCGCCCTGGCACATCAGCTTGACAAAGGCGGGCAATACCAATTGATTGAAGACGGACAGCTCAACGGAGTGCCGGATAATCATTTTCATCTCATCCTCTCTGCCTTTACCTTCGACAACATCTCTACGCTGGAGAAAAAAACGGCATTGTTCCGGGAGTTTCACCGGGTGCTCAAAGCCGGAGGCTGTATGATAAACCTGGTGTCTTCACCCGAATTGTATGTCAACGACTGGGCATCCTTTCAAACCACCTGCTTCCCCCATAATTTCATCGCCCAAAGCGGAGATATTGTAAATACCATCATAACCGACACCGACGACCCTCGCCCGGTGGATGATGAGCTCTGTACCAATGCCGACTACCGCAATATCTATGATGAAGCAGGTTTTGCAATTCTCAAAACCCACAAACCCCTGGCCACCGGCAAAGAGCCCATTGCTTGGGTGAACGAAACACGCATAGCGCCCTGGACAATTTATGTGCTGAGGAAGATATAATAACCTTAAATCACTGAAAAATTCTTTTCCCATTTTCCATATCTTTGACAAAACCCATGTATTGAGAAAATGGACCACACCATCGAAAACATATGGCAACAGTTCAGCCGTGACCTGGGTAGTTTTATCCGGAGCAAGGTAAACGATCCCAGTCTTGTCGATGACCTTTTGCAGGAAACCGTTGTGGCGGGGGTGTTGCTCAATGTGGTGGGGTGAGAAACTCTCGGTTCATCCTGCCACCTTTACTTTATAGGGAAAAGGCATTATACGAGAAGTTTATAAAGGAATAGAGGAAGATTTATTTACCGATAACTTTACCCGGGTTCTTGACAAGGTTTTGGATGTTTCTGACAAGTCAATAAGAAATAATGGCTTTTGATATTTTTCTTCGGGAGGCAAAATGGCATCAATTTGCATTTCCAGGAGAAAAGAGCAATCTCCGGATGTTATTTCTTCAGAACAAGTATGTATAATGTTTTCTACAATAGTTGCTTTCTGTAAATAATCTTCTTCCCCGGCACATCATAAATCTCCATGACAAAGCCTTCCTCATTGAGTTGGTTTTGCCGGATGTATTTGTTCAATGCCGGATAAACTTTCATGATACCCATGATGATGGACATTTGGTTTTTGTAAGGAAATTCTGCCACCAGGTACTTTTGCCGTTCAAGGGTTTTGATGTTGTATTTGCCGCTGAGTTGATCCAGCAATTCCGGTGTGGGATTTTCCAGGATGTTGCCTACATCTGAGCGAAGTTTGCTTTTTTCTACCTTTTGCGGATTGTCGTAATAAATACCAAATCCCCGGAAGCATTCCACCTTTTCTTCGTTCAGCAGGTCATAATACATCTTATCAATGACTTTTCCCACATTTTTATACTCCCCGGTATGGGGTTCGTAGGCCAGCACCTCGCCTCCGGCTTCCTGCACAGTGAATTGGATTTTTCTGAATCCGCCCAGCCAGGCATAAACCAGAAGCAAAATGCCGGCTATGGCAACGATGATAATGATGGTTGTTTCCATAAGGATAATTTCTGTTAAAAATTATTCGGTTCTGAAGTAATATCCTGGATTTATGCAAAAAAAGCAAAAATTTGGGAATAAAAGTAGTATAATTCTTTTTCAAAGGTTGTGCCACAGAATGTAAATACTTTAATTCTGCTTTGACACATTAATACTTTTGGGTGTAACCGCTACGCGATTATGAGACAGCCCCCAACCTTCAATCCGGTGTTCTTCAAACCATCTCCAATCCCAAAATCAATGATTTTGAAGACGGATTAGAATATCATGCAGCCCTGGATGCCGGTTGCCGGATCATCATAACCGAAGATATTTCCGATTTCTGGTTTTCTGAAATTGAGGTGCTGGATTGTGAGGGGTTCATGGCGAAGGTGATCCGATCAAAGAAATCAAAGTAGCTGCATATTAATTGAAGGTAAGAAACCTCCGGAGCTTCCTTAAACCCCGGAGGTCTGTTAGCCGGCAATGCTTTAGATCTTAATCTTTCCGGCGCTTCCAAGTGCAAATACAACAGATGCCAGTGCAGTGAAAGAGAGTATCAGCAATCCCAGCAGGAAAAATTCCTGCGATGAGGTACCCCCCAACAGGTAGCGATTGGCTTCCAGTACATAGGTTACGGGGTTTGCCCAGGATGCCGTCACCAGCCATTTGGCAGTGATGAGTTCACGGGGCAAAAAGGTGGTACTCAGGAACAGCAGTGGAAAAACTGCATTGGTAACAATGGCTGCACTCTGATGCTGGCCTGTTCGCAGCATAATGCCCGCTGAAAACCCACAAAGGGTAAGCGCCCATAGCAAAGAGAGCAACAGAATTCCTGCCACCGATACCCATCCAAACTGAAATGGCAATCCGAACAATGCCCCGACAATCAGCAGGATACCGGTAAAAATCAGTGATGAAAGGGTGTCGGCCAGCATGGGAGCCAATACCAGCATACGGCGCGAAACAGGGGAGAGGTACAACCGCCGGAAATATCCCGATTGCATATCGGCATTGAGCGTTTGGCCGGCTCCTGAAGAGGAGCCCATGGCCAGTGAGATGATGGTAATGGGAAAAATAAAGGCCAGATAGCCTTTCTCTCCAAAGGCATCCAGATGGCCTATTCCCCCGATACCTGCATTGTAAACCAGGAGAAAAAACAGACTCATAGCGAATCCCATGACCGGTGCGGTGGGTTGTTTGGCAAGTTTGATGATGCCGCGGGTGATGATTAGAGTGTTTGCTGACATGTTTATGAATTTGAGAGTTGAAAAGTTGAAGAGTTGAAAACTTGATGGGTTTATGAGTTGAGGCCTTGAGGAACTTCGAGCTTCTGAAGAGGAGTTTCCGGCTGACGACTTTGGCCGACATAGGTCAGGTAGCTCTCTTCCAGAGTGAGCTTTTGGCCGGCGTTGACCATTTCCTTGAATTCGCTTACTGACCCCCTGTAATGAATGGTTCCATCCATGATCAGTGCCATTTCAGTGGCATGTTTATCGGCCTCTTCCAGGTATTGGGTGGTGAGAAATATGGTGACACCATCGTTTTTGTTGATTTGGTTGATCACCTGCCAGAATCTGGCCCGTGCCTCGGGGTCCATGCCCACGGTGGGTTCGTCAAGAAAGAGTACGTGGGGTCTGTGCACCAGCGCCAGTGCGCAATGCAGCCGACGTTTGTTGCCACCGGAAAGCGTTTCGCACTTTTTCTGCCGTTCGGATTGTAGCTCAAACGCGTCTATTAGCTCTTCTGCTCTTTGCCGGGCCTGTGGCTTTGACAATCCGAACAGGCGTCCCTGGAATCGGAGCAGGTCTTCCACCTTTTCGGCGGGATCCAACTCGTTGTCCTGGGATGCCACGCCAATATAATTTCGGGTGTTGGAAAACTCCTTATCCGGATTTTGCCCCCCAATGGTAAATTCGCCGCTATCCGGTTGGATTAGGGTGGTTATGATTTTTACCAGGGTTGATTTGCCTGCTCCGTTGGGGCCCAGCAGCGTAAAGAGCTGCCCTTTGCCCACTTCCAGATGGATACCCCTGAGTGCTTCCGGCCCTTTGGGGTATTTTTTCGTGAGGTCTTTAATGAAAATTTCTGTGGTCATAATTTTGCGATTTATAATTACGCTACAAAAGTAGACCAGGCAAGACCCCTGAAATTGTAAAAAACAGACAAAACGCTTGCCCTAGAATTTGCCTGGTTCAGGAATAAGGTCGGGACATTGTTTTTGGGAAATCAACTCTTTGGGAGTATATCCGGAATAGGTTTTAAAATCCTTGATAAAGTGGGCCTGATCGAAATACCCATTGCTGAGGGCATGCTGTGTGAGAAGGCCTGGTTGAACACCTGAAAGACTCTTCATTACTTCCTGAAAACGTATTATCTTGATAAACTGCTTGGGTGTTTTGCCCACCAGGCGGGCAAATTTTCTTTCCAGTGTTTTGGGTGTAACGCAAAGTTGCTCTGATAATGCCAGGGCACTGATCTGGCCCTTATGCTTACTGATGCACATAACCCCCTGATTTATTAAATTGCTGTCATGTGGTGCAATGGGGCTGACCCTTTTCATCAGGAAGTTTTCAATGATGTTGATACGTGCCTGCAGAGAAGTCGCCTCAGCGATTTGCTCTTCAATGCAGATGGCTTCATTATGTAAAATGTCATTGAGATGCACGCTCTTGTCTTCCAGCTCGAGCAATGGAAAGTTGAAAAAGTTAGCCGCTGCACCCGGATAAAAGGTTACGACAAAGGCTCCGGACTCTCCTCCTGTGATCACATCCGACCATGAGCTGGTCAATCCGGTTATTATTGATCGGGGTTGGAAAGTGGATGCTCCTGAAGCATCTAAAACATAAAAAGGTTTGCGGTAATGAAACATCAATTCGATATCGCCCGTGGGCACCACCCTTTCTTTTACAATCCCATCCATTAGGGTTGTTTCCAGCACCCAGTAATGTTGAATGTAGGGTGCAAGCGCTGGTCGTGGTTTTATGATCTGGAAATGCATGTCTACTCCAGGGTTACAATCAGTTTGTTATTCATTGCTTCAATGGGATAAATAGCCAGAGGTCCTTCGGCTGAACCTTTGATCATTTTACACCCGTTAAGTCCAGCCAATCCTGTGCAGGCACAAACATTGGCAATTCCCATTGTTTTCAAAAAATTCCTTCTATTGGTTTGCATGACATTGATTTTTATTATGGAATAGAATTAAGTATTAGCCTGTATTATATTACGCCGGAATTTCAAAAAAAAAACAGATGAAAGCTGGTGTTGTATATGTCAAAATATAAGCCAATATTTCTAAGTGTTATAAAATCAACAAGATAGGCCTTAGAGACCGATTGAATTATTTTTGAGAAATGTTCGGTTTTGTAAAGATATGGACGAAAGTGGACGAAAAAGTAGCCGGTTGATCTGATAATTGCATTTATATGGTAAACAATCTTCTTTTTCGGCACACCATAAATCTCCATGGCAATGCCTTTCCAATCGGATTGGTGTTGCTGAATACTATCTTCAAGACATTACCTTTGCAGAGGAAATTTTTCATCCATACCAACTTATCCTTTACATATGACAACTCAGGAGCCCAAACGACAGGAAACACCGGAATATAAAGTAAGATATCCGCTGCAGGAGAAACTGTTTTCCCGCTTGTGGTTCGAAAATTATGCCCTTGTTGTGGTGGGTTCTTTTATTCTTGCCGCCGGATTTGTGTTTTTTATTGTGCCCCACAACCTGGTCCCGGGCGGGATTTATGGATTAAGTATTGTGATCAATTATCTGACAGGCTTTCCCATAGGTACCATTGCCCTTTTTATCAATATTCCTCTGCTGTTGCTGGGATTGGGTGTAATTGGGAAAAGATTTGGTGTCAAAACTTTTATTTCGCTGGTGCTGGGGTCCGTATTTATTGATTTGTTGTTGTTCCTGAATCCTGAACCCCTGGTGACCAGTGATATACTTGTTTCTGCCCTGTTTGGAGGAGGAGTTATCGGATTCGGGGTGGCTCTTGTTATCAAAGGGGGTGCCACCACAGGCGGAACGGATTTAATCGCCCGGTTGCTCAAAAGCAGAATCAGGATATCCATGGGGAAGGCCTTGATTGTTATTGACGGCGTTATCCTTTCCTTCGCAGTTTTCGTGTTTAACGACCTTGACCTGGCGTCCTACTGCATAATATCCATCATCGTTATCAGCCGCACGGTAGATTTGGTGCTCAACGGGTTGGATATCAAAAAGTTTATGGTGATTATTTCAGATCGTCACGAAGAAATCCGGTTGTTTATTCTGCAATCCGATTGTGGTGGATCTTTTGTAAAAGGGAGTGGTCTCTTTTTTCCGGAGAATGAGAAAAAGATCATCATCTCAGCTCTCGACCGTAAGGATGTGCCCGGCATCAGTGATTATGTGAAATCAGTTGACCCCAATGCCTTCATTGCTGTGATGAATACTTCGGATGTTATTGGAAAGGGGTTTAGTAAGGAGTAGCAAAAGAGACCGTAACCTGCATGAATGGCATTCTGCACCTCAAACTGCCCAAACGGGAAGAAATCAAACCCAAACCCGCAAAACAAATTGCTATCTCATAATTGCCGTATCGCAGAGGACTCTTCCAAAAGCCGGGGTTTCCCCGGCTTTTGTTGTTTATGGTTGTTCCTTTGTATGGTTTGATTTAATAAGATTTAGTCTCTCGTTCGAACACTATTCATGCTGTAAAGTATTCACCGGATTTACCCTTGCTGCACTATATGCATTGATAAAGACTGTTATCATGGAAACTGTCCAGGCTGCCAGCATAGCCAGGATGAAAACCCATAGCTGCATATCGCGCCGGTAGGGGAAATTGCTTAGCCAGTCATGCATAATAAAATAGGCAGCCGGCAGGGCAATAAGCCCGGCAATGATAACAAGCTTGCTGAAATCGGCCGATATCATGAAGATGATTTGTTTCATGCTGGCTCCCAGGGTTTTTCGGATACCTATTTCTTTGATTCGTTGTTCTGCCGAAAAGGCCGACAGGCCCAGTAACCCAAGGCATGCTACGAATACAGAAAGGTAAGTAAACAACAGCAGGATGACCTGCAAGCGATGCTCAGTCATATGCTGTGCATCAAAATTGTGAGCTACACGGTTGCTGTAAAACATATGCATGGGAAAGTGCTCTTCCCATATTTGCTTCAATCCTTCCTCTGCCTTTTGCAGATCGGTATCCTTCACCCTGATGGTGATATGATCATGTCTCTCTGCTGAAGCAATGAT
>RECE01000353.1 GCA_007694165.1 Bacteroidota bacterium | reverse complement strand
TCTGTTATCTGGCAAAAATAGTATATTTACTTACCATTCAAAAATCAAATCTTTTATGGAAAGAAAACTACTCCTGCTGGCCCTGGTATTATTCTCCAACCTCACCCTCGCCCAGTTTACCGATGATTTCAGCGATGGCGATTTTACTCAAAACCCAGCATGGTTTGGCAATACGGATAAGTTTATTGTTGAAGAGCAGGTTTTGCGGCTCAACGACAACCAGGCCGGTCAGGCATGGCTGGCCACAGCCAGCGCGGTGATGGATCATACCCAGTGGGAGTTCTGGGTGCGCCTTGCCTTTACGCCATCCAACAACAACCACCCCCGTATTTACCTGGTAAGCGATTCGGATGATCTTTCGGGACCCCTAAACGGTTATTACATCCGCATAGGAAAGGATGGCACCGACAACAAACGGCTGTACTTTTACCGGCAGTCGGGCGAAACATCCGTTGAACTGCTGGAAGGAGCCACCAATATTGCCACAACCACCAACAACCGGCTGCGAATAAAAGCCACCCGCGATGATGCCGGAAACTGGGAGTTCTGGGCCGATCCAACGGGAGGTGAGCTTTACCTGCCCCAGGGAAATGTGACCGACAATGAATTTACTGCCACACAGTATTTTGGCATCCTCTGCAATTATACCGTTTCCAACGCTTCCGGCTTTTATTTTGATGATTTTTATGTGGGAGATATCATTGTGGATACTACGGTGCCGGAAGTCACCAACCTTATGGTCACCGACCCCAGCACCCTTGAGCTTACCTTTAACAAAGCCGTGGAAACCAATACCGCCCAAAACGTCAACAATTACTTTGTAAACAAGGGTATAGGTCCGCCCGCCATTGCCATCAGGCCCGATGAAACCCCCAACCGGGTAATTCTCATTTTCGCGCAAAGCTTTACCGAAAAGGAAGTATATACTTTGTCGGTACTGAATATTGCAGACTACCAGGGCAATGTAATGGTTCCCTTTACGGGAAATTTTACCTGGTATGTTCCCAAAGAGTTTGATGTGGTTTTCAATGAGATTATGGCCAACCCCACCCCGCCCATTGGTCTGCCCGCCCACGAATATATTGAGCTGTATAACACATCTGATTTTCCAATCAACCTGCAGGGCTGGACGTTGCAGCACGGCACCACCGAAAGGCAGATTACGGAGGGTGTGATTCCGCCCAAAGGGTATATCGTGCTTACCCACCCTGCCGCACTTGACGCCCTGGAAGGATTCGGCAACGTGGTGGCCATCCCCGGGTTATCAACCACCGCCCTTACCAATGCAGGCACCCTGCTGGTGCTTTACGAAAAGAACGGGCCCATGATCTCCTGGGTGAGATACTCCGACACCTGGTACCGCGATCCGTCAAAAGCCAATGGTGGCTGGGCGCTGGAAAAGATCGACCCCTATAACCTGTGCCAGGGCGCCGAAAACTGGAAAGCCAGCACCGACCCGCGGGGAGGTACCCCGGGAACTGCCAATTCAGTGCTGGGCAACAACCCCGATACCGAAGCCCCTTACGTGCTAAGGGCAGGGTATGTGGATCACAACCGGATCAGTGTCTTTTTCAGCGAAAGCATGAACCCTGAAATGCTGGGAAACACAGGAAACTATACCATCAGAAATTTCGCAGGTGCGGTTACAGCAGCAGCGGTTTATTTCCCCGATGCCAATAAAGTTGAACTGTTTCTTTCGCAATCACTGGAACCAGGAGTGGTGTATGAAGTGGAAGTTTCGCAGTCGCTCACCGACTGTGCCGGCAACCCCCTTGCCGGCAACAGGGCCAGGGTGGGTATGCCCGAACCCGCCGACAGCATGGATGTGGTTCTCAACGAAATTCTTTTTAACCCGCCCGACAGGGGTGTGCGCTACGTGGAACTTTACAACCGTTCACAAAAGATCATCGACCTGAAAGATCATACCCTATCTTCTAAAGATACCATTTCCGGCGTTTTTACCGCCATACGCGAAATAACGGCCGAAAGCCGGTTGCTTTTCCCCGGTGACTACATGGTACTTACCCCCGATCCTGCCATTGTAAAAAGCCATTACATGACCAATAACCCGCTGAATTTTGTTCCCATGACTCTTCCCACCATGACCAACACCCGTGGTATTGTGGTATTTGCAAGCAAGGGTCAGCAGATCATTGATATGTTCATCTACCAGGAAGATATGCACTATGTCCTGCTCACCGATAAAAAAGGGGTTGCACTGGAAAGGCTAAACTACCATCGTCCCACCCAGAGCCGCTCAAACTGGCATTCGGCGGCGCAGAGTGCGGGCTTCGGCACACCGGGTTATAAAAACTCGCAGTTTACAATGGATCCCGAAGGTCAGCAGAAGGTTTTCGAGGTGTACCCCCGGGTGTTTTCTCCTGATAACGATGGGCACGACGACCTGCTGAACATTGCCTACAGCCTTGATGTTCCCGGCTATACTGCCAATGTAAGCATTTTCGACAGCCGCGGACGCAGGGTGCGCATACTCACCCGTAGCGAACTCCTGGCCACAGAAGGTGTTATCACCTGGGATGGCGCCACCGATGACAACCAGAAGGCCGATGTGGGCATTTACATCATCCATATTGAACTTTTCGATCCGCAGGGAAATGTGAGAAATTACCGCAAGACTGCAGTGCTGGCTGCCAGGTTTTAGAAACTGTCAGGTGGTAAAGGCAATGGTGGCGATCCACAACCGGGTGCCTTTAACCTCTTTGATTTTTGATGCACAGGCCTCAAGGGTTGAGCCCGTGGTGATCACATCATCCACCAGCAGAATATTTTTCCCGCGAAAGGCTTCAGGGTCATTCACCTGAAAAACACTCTCCACATTCTCCCAGCGCCGGAAACGGGTTTTGCGCGTTTGGGTATCGGTTTTATCAACCTTTACCAGCTTGTTTTTCAGCAACGGCTTTTTCAGGGCTTCACCAATGCCCTGTGCAAAGATCTCACTCTGGTTAAAGCCACGCTGATACTGCTTTTTGCGGTGCATGGGAACCGGCACGATCACATCCACAGGCTCCCACAAAGGGCTCTCCCTGAGTTGAGTACCAAGCAGTTTTCCCAGATACAGGCCAATATCTCTCTTCCCCTTGTATTTAAATTGATGAATAAGCTTCTGAACTTTTCCTCCCTTCTGAAAATAAAACAGCGCCGTTGCCGTTTCAACATCGACCCTTCCCCAGAGTATGCGCGTTACAGAATTTTCACGTTCCTTATGGAGATGGGTTTGCGGCAAGTGAAAATGGCAGAAACTGCATATGCATTCCTCGCTGCCCACAAGGGCTTTCTGGCACGCATGACAGAGCCTGGGGTAGAAAAGAGAAAGAAAATCACCTGCAAATGTTGATAAAATTTTCATGAACTGTTAAAAACTTCATAATTAAGATTGACCTGTAACAGAGTTTTGTATTAAAAATAGTATAAATTTGCAAATTGTACAGGTGTTTTCTACGGGTTTCACGAGTCAACAGGGAAATTCCTGATAACCCGCAATAAATCAACCAATTTACTTTACCATTAACAACTTTTTACAACTTACCCAATGGACAGCAATAACAAAAATCAACCAACGGAAAAGAAAAATCCTGCACCAGTAGAAAAAAACACCAACGAAAATGTTTACAGAGGTACCATTCTGGTGCTGGTTTTGATCATCGGCGTTTTAACCTTTATGCTGATCACCAGTCGTCAATCGCTCAGGGACGTTTCCACCGAAAGAACCATAGTAACCGACCGGAATGTTGAGCTTGAAGAAGAACTCAACAGCATCCTGGCAGAGTACAACCAGATAAAAAATGAGTACGACAGTGTTCTTACCACACAGGACAGCATCATCCAGGCAAATGCCGAAGAGATCAGAAGGCTTATTGCCCAGCAGGCCGATTACCGCAGAATTCAGCGCAATCTCCGAATGCTGCAGGAGATCACACAAAATTATGTGCGCGAAATGGACAGCCTCTACACTGTAAACAAAGTTCTCAGAGATGAGAATATCGTTATGCAGGAAGAGATCCAGCGCTTCACCCGCCGCACCACCGAACTGGCACAGACCAAAGAGGAGCTGGAAGGCAAGGTTGAAGTAGCATCGGCTCTCAGGGCATTCCAGATCGAGGCAACGCCCCTGCGCATCAGAGGACGCGGACGTGAAGAGGAGACCGACAGATCGCGCCGTACCGACCAGATCAGGGTGTGCTTTACTGTAGCCGGAAACCCCGTGGCAAGCCCGGGAAATAAAAATGCATACGTGAGAATTGCCGACCCCACAGGTACGATACTCAGGGTGAGCGACGACGACCAGTATTCCTTCGTTATCGCAGGTGATACACTCCAGTTTACCATGAGAGACCAGTTTAACTACCAGAATATGGATACCGAAGTTTGCATGGACTGGTTCGGCACCGATGAGTATGAAGATGGTTTGTATCTCGTGTCAGTTTTTACGGATGAATACCGTTTAGGAGAAACACAGTTTTCGCTTAGATAGTATTTTTCCGGACGAATAGCCGGATTTATATATCTTTAAGGATCTTATATTAAGAAAAACAAAACGCTTTTGCCATGGAAAATTCCAATAACCAGTACCTCTACGAAGTGGAAAATAACCGCAGATCCAACGGATCGGGGATCATCATTTTTCTTTCAGTTCTGGCAATCTTACTTGCCATTGCGGGTGCATTACTTCTGAGGGAAATGCTCAAGGCACGCTATGAAAAACAGGTAGTAAGTCTTCAGGCAAGAGAGATAAGCGATGAGCGTGATTTACTGATCGGGCAGCTGGATGACCTGGATGTGAGATATGCTCAACTCTCTAAAGAGCATGAAGATCTCCGCCAGCTTTTTGATGCCGAAAGACGCCGTGCAAACCAGCTCAGGGCACAGTTACAGGGTGTTGGTCCCATTGGTAAAGGTGAAGCCATGCCCATCAGGGAGCAGATTGAGCAGCTGGAAGAGCAGCTGGCAACCTACGAAGACCAGATTGCTATGCTGCTGGAAGAAAATGAAACCCTTTCCATAGAAAATGCGCAGATACGCTCAAACCTGGCTCAGGCACACATCTTCAACCAGGAGCTTGAGCAGGAAAAGGACATACTCCTGGAAAAAGTGAACATTGCATCCATGATCAATATTTCCAATGTGGATGTGCTGGCATTAAGGGAAAGAAGAAGGTGGGATGAGCCCACAGTATCGGCCAGAAGAGCTGACAAAATCAGCATTTGTTTCAACGTAAACCGAAACCTGATTGCTGAACCGGGCGAACGTGATTTCTATATCCGTATTATTGACCCCAATAATGAAGTGCTCACCAAATCGCAGGAAGATACCATGCCTTTTGAAGGTGAAACCATCCAGTATTCCATAAAAGAAACCATCAACTTCCAGAATGTAAGTGTTGACGTTTGCACCGAATGGGTGCAGGAAGAAAGTTTCAAAAGGGGCTTTTACAGCGTGGTGGTATTCTGTGAAGGAAATGAAGTGGGTTACAAACTCATTGAACTTGAATAAAGGCATTAAAATATCACAATTAAACCGGAAGTAAGGCATTTACCTCCGGTTTTTTTATGCATCAAATTTATTACTTTTGTGCTCCTGCAGAATTCCGGCAATAATTGATCAAAATAATACACTAAATAATGAAGATCTCATTTAATTGGCTGAAAGATTATCTGAATATTGAAGAAAGCCCCGAAAAGGTGGCGGAATGGCTTACCGATTGCGGACTGGAAGTGGAAGGTCTGGAAAAAACCGAAAGCATAAAAGGCAGTCTCAAAGGCGTGGTGATCGGCGAAGTTCTCACCTGCGAAAAGCACCCCGATGCCGACCGGCTCAGCCTTACCACTGTTGATATTGGCACAGAAGTGGTACCCGTGGTGTGCGGTGCACCTAACGTTGCCCGCGGGCAGAAAGTGGTGGTGGCCACCGTGGGTTCAACACTCCATACCCATTCGGGTGAGAGTTTTGAGATCAAAAAGGCGAAGATCCGCGGGCAGGTATCCGAAGGGATGATCTGTGCCGAAGATGAACTGGGAATCAGCGACAACCACGACGGCATCATGGTGCTCGATACCGATGCAAAACCCGGTACCCCGGCAGCCGACTTCTTCAAAGTGGAAACCGATTACTGCATTGAAATAGGGCTTACCCCCAACCGCATCGATGCGGCATCGCACCTTGGTGTGGCCCGCGACCTGGCAGCTGTGATAAGCCACCTGCAGCCCGGCAAAAACGTCAGGGTGCAAAAGCCTGATATCAGCCATTTCAAAATTGACGATACAAGCTCTCCCATAGAGATCATCATAGAAGACCCCGAAGCTTGTCCGCGATACGCCGGCCTCTGCATCTCGGGAGTTACCGTGCAGGAATCGCCCGACTGGCTCAAAAACCGTCTGAAGATCATCGGGCTCAAGCCCATCAACAACCTGGTCGACATCACCAATTTTGTGCTGCACGAAACCGGCCAACCCCTGCATGCCTTTGATTACGACAAGGTAACCGGAAAGAAAGTGATTGTGAAGAAATCCCCCAAAGACACCCCCTTTGTCACCCTCGACGAAGAAGAGATCAAACTCACGGGCAATGATCTTATGATCTGCAACACCGAAGAACCCATGTGCATGGGGGGTATCCTGGGTGGTATCGACTCGGGAGTAACCGGAAACACACGAAATATTTTCCTCGAAAGTGCGTATTTCAATCCGGCCACCATACGTCGCTCATCGAAACATCATGCCATAAATACCGATGCCTCCTTCCGCTTTGAACGGGGCGCCGACCCGCAGATGACCATCTTTGCCCTGAAACGGGCTGCCTTGCTCATCAAGGAAATTGCCGGCGGAAAGATCTCCTCCGAAGTGCTGGATGAATACCCTGCACCCGTCAGCCCCTGGCAGATCGATTTCCGCTACGAGACCGCCGACCGCCTCATCGGAAAAGTGATTGCCCGCGATGTGATTAAAAATATTCTCACTTCCCTGGAAATCGTTATCAAAAGGGAAACAGAGGAAGCTCTGCTGCTGGAAATACCACCCTTCAAGGTTGATGTTACCCGTCAGGCCGATGTGGTGGAAGAGATCCTTCGTATTTACGGCTACAACAATGTGGAAGTGCCCGAAAGGCTGCACTCATCTATCGTTTCCACACCCCGTCCGGATAAAGAAAGGATTCAGAATATTGCCTCCGATATGCTCAGCAGCCGCGGCTTTGCAGAGATCATGAACAACTCGCTCACCAAAGCATCATACTACAACAATGATCTCTTTGATGAGAAGAGCATCGTAAGGATCCTTAACCCCCTGAGCCAGGATTTGGGCGTAATGCGCCAGACCCTCTTCTTCGGCGGCATGGAAACCCTTGCTTGGAACCAGAACCGCAGGGTGCACGACCTGAAGATCTTCGAGTTCGGAAACATATACATCCGCGAGGCGGAAAAGGAAAAACCACGCCCCGACAAACTACCCGGCTATCGCGAACAGCGCGTGCTGGATATCTTTATGAGCGGTCAACTGCAGCCCGAAAGCTGGAATCAGCCACAAAGGCCGGTTACCCTCTTCGACCTCAAAGCCGAGGCAATGCATCTGCTCAAAAGGATGAATATCGCCATGGAAGATGCATCGCTGAAGGAGATCCACTCCGAAGGGTTCCTGGAAACGGGACTGCGTTACACCATGAATGGCAAGGTGCTTTTCGAAGTGGGAGAAGTGGCCCGGAAGTTCTGCAAATCATTCGACATCAAACAGGATGTGTTCTACGCCACCATCAACTGGGAACTGGTACTTAAGCTCCTTGACCGCAAACCCATTGTTTTCAGTGAGATCCCCAGATTCCCCGAGGTGCGCCGCGACCTGGCACTGCTGCTGGCCAAAGATGTACGCTTCGAAGATATTGATGCACTGGCACGCCGCACCGAGCGCAAACTGCTCAGGAATGTTCGCTTGTTTGACATCTACACCGATGAAAAAATGGGCAGCGATGTTAAATCTTACGCGGTGAGCTTCACCCTGCAGGATGAAACCAAAACCCTTACCGATAAGGAGATTGATGGGGTGATGGGGAAAATCACAGCCACACTGCAAAAGGAGCTTAACGCGGTAGTCAGATAATTTTGCCACGGATGCACGGATTTTTTGATAGCCACTAAGGCACGAATAATTTCCGGGTACGACTACAGCTCGTGCCCGGAATTATGTTATAGCCACGAACCGATCCCACTCTTGCGGGAGAGCTCGACGAAGTCAACGCACGAATGTTTTTTTGCCACGGATGCACGGATAAAATGCAAGGATATTGATGGCACGGATTCCAACGCACAGGCCATTTGCTGCGGGTTCCAGGCTCCCCCTTTAAGGGGGCTGGGGGGTATTGTGAGTTTCTTCACGAAAGTTTTTCTCTCGCAGAGCCGCAAAGACGCAGTTTTGAAAAGCACGGGGTGCTTTTCCGGGTACGACTACAGCTCGTGCCCGGAATTATTTTATTGGATGTCACGGATTTTTTGATAGCCACTAAGGCACGAATAAAAAGAAAAAAATTGCCTTTAGTAGCCCGGAACACCCTTCCATGCTCGTAGGGAAGGGACGGGGATGGGTCCTATACCAGCCACAGATTCCTTACTTTCTCCACTTTCTCATTTGCCTTATAACACCTTATATGCCTTATATGGTTTAAAGCCTTTGAAACCGCAAAGAACGCAACGGAAACGCAAAAAACGCAAAAGACTGCATACATCTCTCCGGTCTCCCTGCTCCCTTCTCCTGTCTCCTCTTCAAATATCTCCCGGCGAACTCCGCGTTCTCAGACACTCTGCGGTTCCCTTCTCCGTCTCCCCCTGCCACAATACCGAACACCAGCTGTTCATTTTCGCACAATCTTAAGAATAATGGCACAATCATAAAATTACCGAAAAAACTATTTTCGTATTTCAAGTTTTGTATCTTTGCAATTCCCTAATAAAAATTATTTCAAATCAAAAAGTTCTTTGCCGGTTACTTTCCATGATGCCTGAGCCTTTAGAAGGTACAGGTTGAGATTACAAAATTTTAGTCACTTCAACGGGCACAGCCACCGGCAGAAATCAAAAAAAATACAAAATAAAAAACAAACTGGCACGAAACATGTTAAATCAACTCCGAAACTTTAAAAACCGTTTAAGTTTTTTGATGTGCAGTTTCGACATAATGAAAAAAACAGAAGAAAGTATAAGATGGATGTAAAAACAAGAATCCTGGATCAGGCATCGCAGATGTTTTTCCGGTATGGTATCCGCTCTATTACCATGGACGAGATTGCCGAGAGCCTGGGCATGTCGAAGCGCACCCTTTACGAGAATTTTGCCACCAAGGAAGAATTGCTTAAGGAGTGTATTGAATTTCAATACCGGGAAAATGTAAAGTTGCGCAACGATATCATGAGAGCGTTCAGCGATGATCCTCTTGAGATCTTTCACCAGCATTTTCGACATGCCATGATCACCCTGGCCAGCATTCATCCCAATTATATCACCGATTTGCAGAAGTATTACAGCACCATCTGGCGCAAGCATATACAGAGTAAGCAGGAGGAAAACATTTCTTTTACTGTAAAGCAGATTGAAAAGGGCAAGGAGAAAGGTATCTTCCGCCATGACGTGGATGCGGAGATCATGAGCCGGGCAGCCCATTCGGGAATACAAATAATGGTTTCACCACATATCTTTCCTGAATCGAAATTCCCACGGTCGGAGGTGTTCCGCCAGGTAACTGTCAACTTCATCCGTGGTATGGCCACGGCAGAAGGGATGGTGCTCGTTGATGAAAAGTTTAAAGGATAGTTATTAAGAATAAAACAGTAATCAGAAGAAAAGTAAAACATACCAGACTGGAGTATCCATCCTTGCGAGCAGGGAGGGTCCGGGGAGTGGGTCTTTATAATAAATCAATATTTATGCAACTACTTAAAAATTTCATTTTTGCTTTACTGGTAACTGCAATTGTAGTTCCGCTGCATGCGCAGAACGATACCCTTTACCTGGATCGTGAGAAGGCCCTGGAGCTGGCGCTGGAGAATAACCCTACCATCAGGGTGGCATCGCTGGAGAAGGCAAGGGCAGAAGCACGATTTAATGAGATGCGGGGCAATTTGCTGCCATCGCTCACCGGTGTGGGTACTTACACACGCAACCTGAAGAAACAGGTAATTTTCTTCCCCGAAGAGATGGCTCCTTTGTTTGGAGGTGTAACGGCACTGGAAATAGGTAACGATAACTCTTATATGGGTGGCCTGCAGTTTGCCATGCCTGTTTACAACCCTGCGGTATATGCCGGCATAGATGCGGCCCGCACGGAACAGGATATAGCTGCTGAAAACTACCGGGCTCAAACCATTGAACTCACCTGGAATGTGCAGAGTGCATGGTACGATGTGCTGCTGACACGCGAATCACTGCAGGTGATAAGGCTGAGCTTCAACAATGCGCTTGATAATCTCAATAACATCCGGAAGATGCATAACCAGGGACTGGTGGCCGAGTATGATCTCATACGGGCCGAAGTGCAAACGGAGAACATTCGTCCGGACCTCTTACAGGCAGAAAATATGTACGAACTTGCCCTGGGCTTTCTGAAAACCCTTGTGGGTATTGAAGAAGAGCAACCTATTGCTGTTCAGGGCAGCCTGATGGACAGTGCCGAGGAAATGCTCTCCACTTTTAACATTACAGATGCAGAACGTTCCTTGCGCAACAATCCCGATTATGTGAATCTGGGTTTGCAGCACGATCTCATTTTAAAGCAGTCACGCTCGGTAAGGGCCAGTGGCAGACCTTCGGTTACGGCTGTCAGCAATTATATGTACCTGGCTGAAGCCAACGATTTTAAGGTGGGCGACTACAATTGGGTAAACACCGCTTCCGCGGGATTGCAGATCAATATTCCCATTTTCCGTGGTCTTACCAATCGAAATCAGGTGAAACAGCTGGAGATCGGTGCTCAGCAGATCATGCTGCAGCGTGAATATCTGAAAGACAATCTCGGGGTGGAACTGGGCAACATCCTCAAATCGATGGATCTGGCACTGCAAAAATCGGTACATGCCCGCCGCAATGTGGAGCTGGCTCAAAGGGGATACAGTATTGCCCGACTGCGTTACGATTCAGGACAAGGGACCCTGCTGGAGGTTAACGACAGCGATGTGGCCCTCACCCGTGCCCGCTTCAACCTGCTGCAGGCAAAACATGAACTGCTGCAGGCAAAGATTCGGTATGACAGGTTTGTGGGGGAAGGATAATTAGTTAATAGTTAATAGTTAAAAGTTAAAAGTTAATAGTGATTAGTTAATAAAAATTACTCAGCGGACTCTGCATCTTTGCGTCTCCGCGGTGCAAAAAATAAACTTTCTCAATACATGAAAACACTAAAAAAAACACAAACAATTTTAGCTCTTTTACTGGTTTTTATGGTTGCTTCCTGCACCACTGCCACTGAAGAAGAGAAAGACATAAGGGTACTGGTTCGTGTTCAGAATACGACCATTCATACCATTGAAAACAACCTGGATTTTACAGGTGTGGTGCAGCCTTTCGAGGAAGCGCACATTGCTCCTGCCGTGCCCGCCCGTATCAACAGGATACTGGTGGATGTGGGCGACAAGGTAAGCAAAGGACAGCTTCTGGTGGAGATGGATAATACCCAGCTTTTCCAGGCACAGGTGCAGCTCGATAACCTGAAGACCGAACTGCAGCGCCTGGATACCCTGCTTCAGGCAGGTGCGGTTACACAACAGGCATACGACCAGATGAAGACCCAGTATGAGGTGGCTAAAAGCAATATTGAAAATCTTGGAACCCATACCCAGGTGCGATCTACTCTGAACGGTGTCATTACAGCACGCTATTTCAGCGATGGCGAGATGTTCAGCGGAGCCCCCGGTCCTGTCGGAAAACCTGCTATCGTAAGTATCAACCAGATAAGGCCGGTGAAAGTACTGGTGGGCGTTTCCGAGCGCTTCCTGCCGGAGGTTCGGAAAGGTCAGACCGCCGAGGTGCGGGTGGATGTATTCCCCGGAAGGGTATTTGAAGGTCGTG
>RECE01000350.1 GCA_007694165.1 Bacteroidota bacterium | reverse complement strand
ATGCCCAAGGAAGGCATATTTGCCAGGGTAGTCAATCAGGGCTCTATAAAGCCGGGAGATGTGCTTGAATATGTACCCAGGATTCTTCGTTTTCATGTGGTTACCCTGAGCGACCGTGCCAGCCGCGGACAATACGAAGACAAAAGTGGTCCACGTGTGGTGAAGTTGCTCAATGACCATTTTGAAAAAAGACCACGCAATATACAGGTGGAAACTACCATCATTCCTGATGATGCGTCAAGTTTGTCGCTGGTGCTGGAAAAAGCATCCTACGAAGAGATTGATGTGCTCATTACAACCGGAGGAACAGGCATCGGACCCCGCGATATTACCGTAGAAACGGTAACGCCCATGCTCGATAAAGAGATACCGGGAATCATGGAAATGATCAGGGTGAAATACGGAGCCGAAAAGCCCAATGCTCTTTTGAGCAGGGGAGTGGCAGGCCTTATGTCTGATACCCTGGTTTATACCCTTCCCGGAAGCGTGAGGGCTGTTAATGAGTATATGGAGGAAATCCTGAAAACCCTTGAGCATCTGATCTATATGCGTCATGGACTGGATGTGCATTGATCTTTTGTTTTTTAATATACAGTTACTCCTTTAACGCAAAGTGGATGTCTTCCCAAAGGAGTGAGCGGTCTGTTTTTTACAATTGCGGATTCATTTAGTTTTATCAGACACCAATTGCTTTTAATACAGTGCCATGGATATTGACAGCCAGAAAAAAGAGCTCCGACGGCTGGTAAAGCAGCGAAAAAAGGAGTGCTCAGATGAAAAAAAACAGGCAGCTTCTTCTCTGATTTTCCAGCAGCTGGAACTGCTCCCTGAATTTAAAGAAGCACAAACGGTTTTGCTGTACTGGTCGATGAAAGATGAGGTGCAAACCCATGACTTTGCGTTGAAATGGTACCAGGACAAAAAAATCATATTGCCTATTGTAGAAGGTGATTCTCTGAAGTTGAGGGTTTTTACCGGGATGGATTGCATGGTGGAAGGGAATGTGTTTGGTATCATGGAACCCCAGAATGGACCCGTAGCTCAGATTTCTGACATTGATTTGGGTATAATACCGGGCATTGCTTTTGATAAAACCGGCAACCGGCTGGGAAGGGGAAAGGCTTACTACGACAAGCTCCTTGCTGCGCAACATTTTCCCACCATCGGTGTGTGTTTTGCTTTTCAGCTGTTTGACAATGTGCCTGCCGATAGCCGGGATATTCCCATGGATAAAGTGCTTTTTGCTTAATTCTATCCTCCGGTAATTTGTGAGCAACTAAACATTTTGCTTTTCCCGATGTTTTTTTGACAATTTATGGAACGTAACGTTAAAACCAGGAAATATTGAAAACAGCAGGAATTATTGGTTCGGGATTTGCCGGTCTGGCAGCCGCTTGCACACTGGCACAAGAGGGTTTCAAGGTAAGTGTATTTGAGAAGAATGAAGGTCTGGGTGGGCGGGCCCGGAAGTTTGATGCCGAAGGATTTCTCTTCGACATGGGGCCTTCGTGGTACTGGATGCCGGAGGTGTTTGAAAACTTCTTCAATAAATTTGGCAAATCTGCTTCAGATTACTACGAACTTGTAAGATTGGATCCTTCCTATAATGTTATTTTTGGTAAGGATGATATTGTGTCTATGCCTGCCAGCTATGATGAGCTGGAAAAACTATTTGAAGAGATCGAGCCAGGAAGTAGTGAAAACCTCCGTAAGTTCCTTGCCGAAGCCGAATACAAATACAAGGTGGGGATGGAAGAGTTCGTTTGGAAGCCTGGTTTATCCCTCTTTGAGTTTGCAGATATCCGTGTGTTGAAAAGTGTTTTCAAACTGCAGATGTTTACCTCTTTGGCTTCCCAGGTGGAAAAACTCTTCAAAAACCAGAAATTGCGCGAGATTCTCAAGTTTCCTGTACTTTTTCTGGGCGCCACGCCCGAAAACACTCCCGCACTATACAGCCTGATGAACCATGCCGACCTTTCGCTGGGCACCTGGTACCCTATGGGGGGAATGCATAAGATTATTGAAGGTTTTGTTTCGGTGGCCAAAGAACTGGGGGTAGAATTTTTTCCGGCTCAACCAGTAGAAAGGATAGATATTGTCAATGGGAAAGCAACAGGCTTTACCACCGGCAAAAAAAGTTATAAGTTTGATTACATTGTGGCCGGTGCCGACTACCATCATGTGGAGCAAAATCTTCTGCCCGAAAAATACAGAAGCTATACCCCCCATTATTGGGAAAAGCGCACGATGGCCCCCAGCTCCTTGCTGTTCTATCTGGGGCTGGACAAGAAAATTGACGGCCTGCAACACCACAACCTTTTTTTCGATCGTGATTTTGATTTGCATGCAAAGGAAATATATACGGATCCTGCCTGGCCCACTGATCCTCTTTTCTATGTGTCGTGCCCTTCAAAAACCGATACCTCTGTTGCTCCGGAGGGGAAAGAAAACGTCTTTATACTCATGCCGCTGGCTCCAGGGATATCAGACAGTGATGAGCTCAGGGAAAAGTACTTTCATGTTATTGCCCAAAGGATGAAAGACATTCTGGGAGTGGATATCCGTGAGCATATTCTTTACAAACGATCCTATTGTCTGTCAGATTTTGTCAATGACTACAATGCCTTCAAGGGCAACGCCTATGGTCTGGCCAATACTTTGAAACAGACCGCCATCCTCAAACCCAGGGTTCACCACGACAAGGTACCCAACCTGTATTATGCCGGCCAGCTTACTTCACCCGGCCCTGGGATGCCACCCTCCATTATTTCGGGGCAGATGGTGGGTGATTTGATTGCGAAAAGGGATCAAAAATAAGTATATACATCCTCCTCCTCGTAATAAAAATAGTCAATTTTTAAAAATGGCATCTCTTTGCCATCTTCTATTGAGTATACCAGGCTATTGATTAGGTATCCTTCTTCATTATAATAAAACCATTCTATAAGCAATGGGGTTCCATCACTTTTCTTGACAATCTTTTCAGAAAACCGACCCAATGAATCTAACTCTAATTTAAGCAAATACTCTTCAGGGATTCTTCCCGGATATCTGTGTTTGGTTTTTAAAGAATTTAGTTTTCCGTCAGCGTCATAATTGTAACGTACTATGATATGGCTTTGGGTTGTTGGATTCGTATACTTACGTTTCTTCAGTTTTCCTGAGTTGGCATTGAAGCTGTATCTCCAAAAGCTGCTTTTCTCATCAATCAGAAAAGCAAGAGAGTGTTTTTTGATGAATTGTTCGTAATGGAAAATACCTTGGTTGGAATCCCCAGTATTTTCAATCTTGAATATTGCATTGTGAAAATCGGGGTATAAATCGGCGATATGAACATAATCCTGCTTTTCTGCATCATAAAGATGGAGTTGATCTACCAGCCGGTATTTGGTCAGATAATCTACATTGGCTTTGTATTTTATTCCAAGGCCAACCAATACTGTTTCTTCTGTAAGGGTATGAGTTTCGGGAACATAAACGCCAGTGAGTATTTCTGCAACATAATCTATTGCTGATTTGCTGGAGACCCATTGTGTGTAATTGTCCTTGTTGATAATGATAACAGCATCCACATATGCAGCATTGGCTTTTTCTCTCATCTGTTGCACCATCCGTGCGTATTGTGAGCCGGCAGGTGCAGTTACCTGAAAAATGTGGGTTCTGATGTACTCATTGTCTGCGGGTGTTTCCCCGGGAAAAAATATCTCTACATTGTAGTTGTGCGGTGGTGTTGGAAAGTCACTGATACGGCTGTCCGAACTCATGTGATAGGACTGGTAGCAACTTGTCAATGAGATAAGTACACTAAAAATCACTGTCCACTCGATTGTTTTTTTTATGTTCATAACCTTAAAATTTGATAGTGAGTTAATATCTTGATTTAAGTTAGTATGCAAAATGGTTACAGTGGGTAAGAGAAACAGAAATTATGAACAGCTACAGGCTGTTGTTAAAATAACAAAAACTATACCAACATTAACTATGTCATGATTTTAATTGTTTAGAAGTATGGCGTCCGTATTCCTTCCAGATAAGCCCAAAATCAATACATTCAACATTATAACTGCTGTTGCGCTGACATTAATTTCATTAATGAACTTTGAACCGCAGCGCATCATATTGTTGAATTTCTTATTTCTACAATAGTAAAGGGCCTACAGCCCTGATTATACGGATTGTTGAACTTTATAAATATTAGGGCCAGCGGGCCGGTAGCCTTTATAGATAGAAATAATAAATAGGGATATTGCGATGCGAAATTTCAGGATAGTGATTCAAACGAAATGACAGCGTAATTTGCAGAGAATGATTTGATTGATATTTATGAAAATGCAAATACAGGTGAGGTTACACCCAAAATAAGAAATTTAACCCATTGCAAAGTTTCGCTCTATTGGCTTCCTATAAAAAAAAACCGGCACATATGCATATGTGCCGGTTTTTTTTGGTGGAAAATAATTAATTTCCTATTCGATCAAACCTCTTTGTCTGAGGAAAGGCTCAATGCCTGGTTCCTGACCGCGGAAGTTTACATACATTTCCATTGCATTGCGGGTGCCACCTCTTTCAAGGATTTCTTCACGCAGCAAACGGGCTGTTTCCTGGTGGAACAGATCTCCGGTTTCCACAAATGCCTGGAAAGCATCTGCATCCAGAATTCCGGCCCAATAGTAACTGTAGTAACCAGCAGAGTAACCACCTGCGAAAATGTGACCGAAGTGAGTACTTCCATGACGGAAATAAATCTCATCCATCATGTTGTAGCGATCTTGTACTTGTCTTTCAAACTCCATAACATCAAAAGGCTCATAAGAGGTTTTGGTATGGTAATCCATATCCAGCAGCCCTGAAGCAGTAAACTCAACGGTGGCAAATCCCTGGTTGAAGTTGCCTGCAGCGGTGATTCTGTCAATGAGTTCATCAGGAATGGTTTCGCCTGTTTCATAATGTTTTGCAAACATTTTCAGGAATTCGGGATGGGTAGCCCAGTTCTCCAATACCTGTGAGGGGAGCTCAACAAAGTCCTGGGGAACAGAAGTGCCTGACAAACTGAAGTAATGGGTATTGGCCAAAAGCCCATGAATAGCATGACCGAACTCGTGGAAGAAAGTAGTCATCTCGTCAAAGCTCAGCAGTGCAGGCTGGTTGCCGGTGGGAGCTGTAAAGTTGCATACGATGGTGATAACGGGATGAATAAATTTGCCGTTCTCGTCAACATGTTGTGGGCGGTAGCTGCTCATCCATGCACCGCCACGTTTGCTGGCCCTGGGGTGCATATCCATATAAAGGATGCCAATGTGAGTGCCGTCGGCTTCCAGTGCCTCCCATGCGGTGGCATTGGGGTGGTAAACGGGAACATCTGGGCGCTCAACAAACTGAATGCCCCAAAGCTTGTCCATCAGCATGAAAATTCCATCGCGTACATTGTTGATTTCAAAATACTGACGAATTTCTGATTCATCCAGATCATGTTTTTCTTTGCGTACTTTTTCTGCGTAATATCTCCAATCCCAGAATTTCAGTTCGAAGTCATGTCCGTCAGCATTGATTTTATCCTGCAGCATGCGTGCTTCCTCTCTGGCGATAGGTAGGGCAGCATCCCAAACTTCCTTGAGAAAAGATTCTACTGCTTCTACGCTCGGTGCCATACGGTTTTGCAGGGCAAATTCAGCAAAATTGTCAAATCCAAGCATTTGTGAGCGTTCAAGACGAAGCTCAATAAGGCGGTTGATGATTTCAGTATTGTTGTTATCATTGTCCATGTTGCCGCGGTTGATATAGGCGCGGTTCATTTTTTCGCGTAAGTCGCGGTTGTCGGCATAGCTGAGAAATGGCATTACACTGGGGTTTTGCAGTGTAAACATCCATTGGCCTTCTTTACCTTCTGCAACAGCAGCTTCTGCAGCAGCGTCAATTACACTTTGTGGCAAACCAGCAAGATCTGCTTCGTCTTCCACAAACATTTTCCAGCTGTTAACATCGGCAAGTACATTCTGTCCAAACTGAAGGGTAAGCAAGCTTAGCTCCTGGTTGATTTCGCGGAAACGTTCCTGTTTGTCTTCAGGCAAGGCTGCACCGTTTCTTACAAAACCGTCATAAGTTTCCTGAAGCAGCATTTGTTGTTCTTCTGTCAGGGTCAACTGATCCTTTTGTGCATAAACAGCCTGGATGCGATTAAACAAATCCATATTGAGGCTGATGTTGTCACCATGGGATGAAAGCATAGGGGCTACTTCCTGTGACAGATCCTGAATCTCGTCTGAGATGTTGGAAGACAGGTAGTTGTAAAATACTAAAGACACCCGGCGCAGTAACATGCCACTGTATTCCAGCGCTGCAATGGTGTTTTCAAAAGTAGGTGCTTCCTCATTCTTGACAATGGCGTCGATACGCTCTTCCTGCTGTTTGATACCTTCTTTAAAAGCGGGCATGAAATGCTGGTTTTCAATTTGGTCAAATGGAGGAACTCCAAAAGGAGTATCATACTCCGTCAGGAATGGGTTCTTCTCCTCTGTAGCACAAGAAGCCATAATGATTACCATAAGAATTAATCCTGCGATTTTTTTCATTTGTAGTTGAGTTTTTGTTGTTGTTGATTGTATTGAATTCGAAATTATTGTTGATAATTTTTTAACCTTTTCCGGGCTCTTGCATTTTTATATTGTTCATTATGTATTCTGGCATTGCTCATGTAATAACAGCCGAACAAAAAAAACACAGTGAGTCTGTGAAAATGTTTTCAAAATTAGTGTAAAATATTGAATTAGACCTTTTCCCTGACAAAAATCTGTTTTGGATGGTTGGGTTTGTTCGATGGGTGGAGTTTTGTGCCATTAACCATCCGCCCGGATACCGGAATCAGAAAAGACCGGTTCAGAATATTTGAAAATAATTGGGGAATAAAAAAGAGACGCCCTTTTTCCGGGCGTCTCTTTCGGGGTTTATAAGTTTATGATACAAGCTATTTCTGGAACACCACCTTGGATGTGTAGGTGTTATCTCCAACGGTCATTCTGATTATATAAACTCCCGGGTTATGTCCTGCAGGTGTCCAGTTGAGTTTGTATGTTCCGGTGCTCATCTCGCTGTTGGCAAGCACTTCAACAGTTTGTCCGAAGAGGTTAACCACTTCTACTTTCACATGGCTGTCCTGTGTTACCATCAGGTCAATGTGGGTATTGTGCCTGAATGGGTTGGGGTATGCCGGATAGAAATTAGCAGTGGGAGTAATCACGAAACTGCTGTTGGCAAAGTGCAGGTTTTTGATGGTAACGTCGAAGGCACTGGCAGTGTTTCCGTTTCCGATAGGATTGAAAATTACGGAAACAAGGTCATCAGCAGTGAATCCTTTTTCACCTTCACGAGTTGTCAGGTCACTGAATTTGATCCTGTATTCCCTGGGTTCTTCTGTGAGGGTAATGGTAGTGCGGAATTGTTCGTTCCACTGGTGGATACCTGCCTTGGATAACATTACCTCGGTTGTACCGGTTCCATTTGCTGTAAAAACAATTTGGTCAAAGTGGGTCATGTCAACGGGCATGTTGCGCGGAGATAATGTTCTGAACATTGTAGCCCAGGTACGAACCCGTCCACTGAAAGAGGCGTCTCTTTCCACGTTGTAGTCAATTTGTGTATTCTCAGCTTTTTCAGCAGTGGTGCGGAAATCGGTAACGATAGAGTTGCCGGGGTCAAAATCAAACATCCAGGCACCGTCTGCGTAGTACAATACATCAGGAGCATCATCTCTGTTGTTGCTCACAGAGAATCCTGCATCAAATAAATATCCGGTGGGGATGAAAACTTCCACCAATTCGTTGGTTGGGATATCTACTGTGATATGCATATTTTCTCTGGGGCCGTTTTCATACAGGCTTTTATTTCCGTAAATGGTGATTTTGTCAGCACCAGCCTTGTTTACCAGGTTGAGCATGATGCCACCATTTCCATAGTGACCGCTTTGCACGTATACTTGTGGGATGGAAGGGGCAATCTCTTCGTTGCGGAAAGATACTCCTCCGTTTTGCTCCATCATTTCAAGGATGTCTTCCACCAGTTCGCGGGTAAACTGAGGAGCTACACTCCATACCTGGAAGTTGAAAATATCTTCAGTATCCAGAATTTCATACTCCTCATTGTACCATCTGTTGTCAATGATAAATTGTCCTCCCTGCTGTTGTGCAATGAAGCTAACGGAATAATCCACATATCCACCCGGGTGTACCAGTTTGGAAAGGATAAAGGGTCTGCCGGCAATTTGAATCATTTCAATGCTGCGCAATTCTGCACCAGCGAGCCTGTCGCAAATAACCTTGGTGTGTTCGTATACGCTGGATGACTGGGTTGAAATGGCCAGGATGGCAGCTCTGCGTGCATTGTTTTCCTGCAGGTAATCTACAGAGAATATTTCTCTTGCATTGGTAATGCCAATGAGGTCGGCAGGGGTAGACACAAAAGCTTTGGTTTGTGCCGGGCCCTGCTCGGGAAGCAACATGCTGATGCCGGTTGCGTTGCCATCTACAGAGGCCGTTTTCACTGTTCCCATCAACATATCGCTGTGGGTAAAGCTATCCATCTTAACCGTTCTTTCCTGTTTGGGGATGGGGGTGCTTTCCACCAGGCGTCGGTGATTGCGCAAGGCCATTTGAGAAGCCATACTGCCATTGCTTTCGATACCGTTGTCGTCACCACCGGTGGACTCACCAACGGTAACCGTTATCTCTGCATAATTATTGGCAAGGTTGGGGTCTGTCTGATCAAAGGGTAATATTTGCGCTGTATTTACGCCCATTTGCCATGATTTTTCTTCCTCTTCTTCAGTAAGCAACATTTGCGTTCTGTAAACCAGAATAACGTATTCGCCTGCCGGGATTGTACCAATGGCCCAGGTGCCGCTGACAGGGTTGAAAGAACCGCTGGTGCCGTCATCCAGCCTGGAAATGAAGGGGAATGGCTCAGGGATGATGTTTTCCACAATTACGCCTGTAGCATCTTCTTCTTCATTGTAGTTGGTTACCACGAGGGCAAATATAAGTTCATCTACTTCTTCGGGGTCGGGAGTCTGGATGTTTACTTCAATGGTAACGCCCAGGTCAACGAGAAGATCTCCGGGTTCTGATGGTCCGGTTACTTCCCAGGTGCCACCTGTGGTGCAGTTGTTGGCGTCGAATACCACAACAGAATAAACGCCAGGGTCAAGATTTTCTATGCGAGGGGTAGTGTTTCCATTATCCCATAGGTATTCATATTCAGGAGTTCCTCCGGTTACAGCAATCTCGATGAATCCATCTGCTGCTCCTATTCCGCTGACGCTTCCAATGTCAACCAGTTCAATGTCCAGTACTTCTGGTTCAAGAATGGTTACTTCTTCAATGGTTACACAGCCATTGGCGTCTGTTACTACTATATAATAGGTGCCTGGCAGCAGTCCGGTATACATGGTGCCACCAACTTTGTTTTTAGTACATTTCTCCATCTCCTCGCCGGGGGCAACCAGGCAAATCTGCACTACATTGCCGCAGGTAATTGTAACGGTAATGGTTCCATCTTCTTCTCCGTTGCAACTGATGTCGGTATGGCTAACCTCAACACATGGGGCTTGTAAAACCTCAAGGGTTTCAACTGCAAAATCTGTACAGTTGTTTTCGTTGGTATAAGTATAGGTAATTTCATAAACACCCGCTTCGAGGGCGAGGGGGTCAAAAACTCCGTCCACAACGCCTGTTCCTGTATATTCTCCGCCTTCCGGAAGTCCTCCTGTCAGCGCAAAGGGCTCTGTGTTGGAACAAACAGCTTCAAAGGGAGCCAGGGTTACTTCGGGCAATTCATATACGCTGATAAAAAATGTACAGCTGTAGAGGTATCCGAATTCATCGGCAATGGTGTAGGTAATTTCAAAATTACCTGTGCCGCTGATTTCAGGATAAAAAACATTGTCTTCAATACCAGTGCCAGAGAGCATTCCTTCATCACCTTCCGGTAACAGGTTTTCCAGGGGCATTTCATCTGCGCAGATTTCAACATTCTCTATGCAAGAGAAATCGGGCATTTCATATACTTCAATAGTAAATTCACAGGAAAAATAACAACCGTTCTCTTCAACGGTATAAGTGATGGTGTAAATCCCGGGACCTGCGTCCTGCGCTGAGAATAGGTAATTGCCGGTTTCTGCATCGTAGCTTACCCCGGTTCCTTCATAAACGCCACCTTCGGGAGTAGAGCCTTCCAGTACAATGGTATGGGCAAATTCACCAATGAAAATGTCATCACGGCAAACTACCTCAATCACCGGGAAGGCTTCAATGGTAATTTCAACATATGCTACGCAGTCGTTGGCATCAATCACTGTAAAGGTATGTGTGCCTTCGCCCACGGTAAATTCGCCGGTACCTGTGTAAGGTTCAGTTCCGCCCTGAGCCGAAACGGTTACGGTGGTTTCACTGTTTGGGCAAATGGTCAAAGCGTCGGCAACTGCCTCTGCAATCAGCAATTCAGGTTCGTTGATGGTAACCTCTTCTATGGTTACCAGGCCATTGGAACCGGTGACCACAATGAAATAAGTGCCGGCAATAAGACCCGTATATTCGGCCTGGCCAAGGAATTTGTCCGGCATGCAGTTTTGTTTTGAGTTGTCGTACTGCAAACAAATGTCGACCACCGGGCCGCATTCACTGTTGATGAGCACCAGTATGGATCCATCCTCTTCTCCAAAACAGGAAATATCCTGAGAAATGATTTCAAAGCAAGGTGCCTGATCCTGCTTCTCGCTTTGCTGAAGTTCACCGGTGAGATCGGTGCGGGAGGGACGATTTTCATCGTTGTTATATATTCCTGCAATGGTTAATTCTCCATCATTCAGGTTAAACTGAGTGTTTGCCTGTGCAAAAGAAAGGCAAAAAGTCAGCAAAATTGACAATGATAAAAGTTTTTTCATGGGGGTAGGGTTTAGTGGGTTTTATTGAGTGTTATTGTGTTTTTATTTTTAACCTCCAAACGGTTCTATGAATCAAAACAATTTGTAGATGCAATTCGTAAAAGTAGTTATAAGGGAGTGCTGTTGCAATTGAGGATAACGCATATTTGAATATTAGGGTAAACACTTAGTTTAGAGGTTTATTTCCTATGAGGAAACCGAAAAATCTCAAGTCAATAGCTTTGTAAGTACCATGAAATCAGGGGATAGTGATTGGGCTTAACTTGATGGAAGGAGGGGTGTTAAATAAAATGTTTTTTTGGGGTTTTATTTCATTCCATCATTTTTAGCATGGATAATTAAGAAAAGGCCCGACAAGAGACTTTAAAATGTGGATAAAAAACAAATACTTTTGGATTTGGGTGTCATTGTTTGGTTTCAACATCCAATGGTGTTGATTCTCTGAAAATTATGAAGTTTTAATTTGTTTAATTGGCTTTATTGCGGTTATTTTGTGAGATGCTACGCAAAATATTTCACTTACTTTCCAGGGGGTTTTGGTTTTTATTTCTGATTCCGGTTTACAGCTCGGAGGTGGAAAACAATGTATTGACTGACACACTTTATTTTGATGCCAAATTACTGGATAATCCAAGGGAAAAGGCAGGCATGCTGCTGAATAAATTTTCCTATACAGAAACAGATGTGTTTGCAAAGCCATCTGATTCTATGACCATTGCGCTGGAAAATGGATATGCACGTGCACCTATCATCAATGCAGAAAAATATGATTATGATGCTGAGCAGTTTCGGGTGAGCAAAGTTGATATTGTATTTACCCGATATCCTTACAACAAAAGAGACTGGCTAACCAATTACTATGATTTGCTTGCATGGCGATTGAAGGCACTGTTTGAGCTGGACGGTTTACTCAATGACCCTTCCATTGAATGGGGCCTTGTTTTGCAGACATCAGGGATAACTGCCCCATTGGCAAAGGAACTTTATCATGGTATTGTACTGTATTTAGAGCCACTCGAATCACATCCTGATCCTGAGATTCCCACTGCCGATATTCCGGAAAGAACGCAACCGACACCGATAGAAAATCAGGGATTTTTATTCAGTGAACCACGCAATCCGGAAATGTTCAGAAGCATATACCGCTTTGAACCGGAACCCGGAACAGAACCCAGGCGAAACATGGAGCCTTCAAAACTGAAATGCCCCCGCTGGAGGTAATACGTTATAACATGAAAATAAAGGGAAACAATAACATTTTTATAAATTGAGATTTAATCAT